>JAUWTE010000503.1 GCA_030609765.1 Acidobacteriota bacterium | reverse complement strand
CATCGCGCAGACCAGGGCGGTGTCGGCGTCACGCGGGTCGACGACGATCCGGTGAATGCGCTCGGTGTCTCGCAGTCCGAGATACGTCCAGCTCTTCCCCGAATCGGTTGAGCGCCACACGCCAAGGCCGTAGGAGACGCTGTTGCGGGGGTCACCTTCCCCCGATCCCAGCCAGATGACGTTCTGATCGGAGGGCGCTACCGCCAAGGCTCCAACGGAGTAGGCCTCCTCATCCTGCCACTGGCCTTCGAAGGTGGTGCCGGCATTGGTCGTCTTCCAGACGCCGCCGTCGGGAGTGCCGACCCAGAAGGTCTTGTAGTCACCGGGAATACCGATGATATCGCTGACGCGGCCTCCCATGTTGGCGGGCCCGATGGAGCGGTACTCGAGCTTGCGCAGGGCCACCGCCTCGGGCGCTTTGTCGTCGGCCTCTGCGGCTTGTTGTGCGATCGAGCCAACCGGGCTGACCACCAGAGAAAGCGCAAATAGAAACAGCAGGAGTGCGCGCGGGGAACGCATGGACGGATGCCTCCTAGTTGAAGGTCCGGCGAAAGGGGACTCTCCGCTTATCTTGTGCCTTATCGAGGCATTCGTAAAGCGATTGAGGACGCCTGATCTCACTCTTGAAGTAGACGAACAGTAGCTCGCCGGGCCGGAGCTGCGGCGCACCGGTGATGCAGCAACCAGTGGATAATTAAGGAGAGTTTTGAGTACGATTACACAGCATTCGATATGCTAGCAATGTCTCGCAAAGAGATGATTAGCATTGAACTCTCATAGCCTCAAAACTACACTTGGATTCGAGAATCGAAGCAACTCGCGCAACCGGGCTGAGCACCAAGGCCCGAGGAGGGCCTCGCCCCCCCGCGTGGTATGAGCTCGGTGCGCCTGCCTTGCGCCTGAGGACCATGACATGACCAGCGCCAAACCCAAGGGGGCACCAACCCCCGACCCCGCGGAGGACCGCTCCCTGCCGCTGGCACTGGTCCGGGCTCGATGGCTGCTGGTGATCGCGTTTGGCTACCTCATCGTCTTCGGCAGCAGGAGTCACCTCGAGATCTGGCCCCATTTCGTATTCCTCGGAGCCCTGTTGCTGTCCAACGCGGTGGTGGCCTGGCTGGGTCGTCGCCCGGAACGGTGGCCACAGATGTTGGAGCTGGTCACGGTTGCCGATGTGCTGGCGGTGGCAATGGTGATCGGCTTCGTCGATCCCTCCGTCGAAATGTATATAGCGTGTTTCGCCGGACTCATCATGGGTTCAGCTCTAGCCCATGCCGGTCTCGTCTCCGGCTTGATGGTGCTCATTACGATTTCGTACGCGGTGTTCCTCTACAACGAGTTCGGCAACGCCATGTGGCGCGATCAGAACTTGTTGCTCCGCCTACCATTCGTCTTCGTGATCGGTGTCTACTTCAGTACCGTCGCCCAACATTTAAAGACCCAGAAGGCAAACATCACGCGCGTGGAAATCGAGGCACGACAGACGGCACAGCGCGCCTACAAGATGGAGAGGGAACACTATCGACTGAGAGCGCTTTCTCAGATTGGTCAGATCGGTTTGACGAGCGCAGGCAAACCCCCGGCACGGGTCATGCTCGGGATGGGGAAGCGCATGAGAGATGCGCTGGCGCTGAGCCGCAGCTCGGTCGTTCTCTTCTCTTCCGATAATGTTGAAACCACCGTTGCGGCCAAGAGCAAGGATGGCACCTCCGAGGTCATTCGCTCGACGGCAAGCCCCGAGGCTCTGCAGGAGCTTCTGGAAGAGGGCAAGCTCACCGAGCTACATCCGGAAAGCTCCAGGGCCATGCAGAGGCAGTTGGAAGAGTTGGTACCAGTGTCTGGCGCTTTCGGCAGCATCATGGTCGTGCCCATCGGTAAGAAGAGTGACGTCGCCGGCGCCTTCCTCCTCATGGACAGAAATCCGCACCGTTCGTTCAGCGACGGGGAGCGCGATTTTTGCTCGACGGTGGCGATGATGGCCCTCTCCTTCCTGCAGGAGCGCGAGCGAATCGAGAATGAGGCGTTGCTGCGGTCGCTCCTCGCCAATGCGCCGGTCGTAGTATTTGCGCTCGACCGCGAGGCCAACATCACCGTGTTGGAGGGCAAGGTGCTGGCTGCGCTGCAGGTCAAGTCGGGGGAATGGCTCGGTCGCTCGGTTTATGAGCTCAGCGGCGCTCCCGAGCTGACACGGATCGATGTCGACGAGGTCCTCCGCGGCAAGTCCTTTACCGGGAAGCTGCAGATCCGCAGCTTCGTGTTCGAGATCCAGTACTCCCCGCTGAGAGATCTCGACGGCGAGATCTCCGGTGTCATCGGTGTCACCACCGCTCTTCTCGAACAACTCTCCGACTAGCGCTTCGCCGCAAGGGTGACCCGTGGTGTAGAGTCCGTGGCCATGAATGACTCTTCTTCAGAGGTTGAAAGTCCTATGTCCGAGCAGGTTGTCACGCTCGGGGGCGGCTGCTTCTGGTGTCTTGAGGCGGTTTTCCAGGAGCTTCGGGGAGTCGCCCGGGCCGTCTCCGGCTACGCTGGCGGTGCCGAGCCGAACCCCACCTATCAAGACGTGTGCGCGGGGGTGACGGGACACGCTGAGGTCGTGCAGGTCCATTTCGATCCCGCCGTTATCAGTTTCCGTGAGATCCTCGTGCTTTTCTTTTCCATCCATGATCCGACGACCTTGAATCGCCAGGGCGCGGATATCGGAGCCCAGTATCGCTCGGTGATCTTCTGTCACTCGTCCGAGCAGCGGGAAACGGCCGAGGAGCTCATCGCAACGCTCGACGCAGAAGGAATCTGGAGCGCGCCGATCATCACCGAAGTAGCATCGCTCGAGACCTTCTATCCTGCCGAGGATTGTCACCAGGAGTACTACGAGCAGAACCCCAATCAGCCCTACT
>JAUWTE010000132.1 GCA_030609765.1 Acidobacteriota bacterium | reverse complement strand
GTGAGTATGTGCGCGACAACGGCGGCCACGCGTTGATAATCTACGACGACCTTTCCAAGCACGCCAACGCCTACCGCGAGATGTCGTTGCTCATGCGCCGGCCTCCAGGCCGCGAGGCCTACCCGGGCGACGTCTTCTACCTGCACTCGCGCCTGCTCGAGCGCGCTGCCAAGCTCAACGAAGAGAATGGAGGAGGCTCGTTGACCGCACTGCCGGTTATCGAGACGAAGGCGGGAGACGTTTCCGCCTATATCCCCACGAACGTGATCTCCATCACCGACGGGCAGATCTACCTGGAGACCGATCTGTTCCACCAGGGCTTCCGCCCGGCGGTCAACGTCGGCCTGTCGGTCTCTCGTGTCGGCGGCGCGGCACAGATCAAGGCGATGAAGCAGGTCGCCGGCTCCCTGCGCCTCGACCTGGCGCAGTACCGCGAACTGGCCGGCTTCACCCAGTTCGGCTCCGATCTGGACATCGCAACCCAGCGCCAGTTGGCTCGCGGCGAGCGTCTCATGGAGCTGCTCAAGCAGGACCAGTACGAGCCCCTGCGTGTGGCCAAGCAAGTCGTCGGGATCTTCGCGGGAACAGGAGGCTACCTGGATCGCTTGAACGTTTGGCAGGTGCATGAGTTCGAGGTCGGGCTCTACGAGTACCTGGACGTCAACGCCCCCGACCTGCTGGACATGATTGAAGAGAAGGGAGCGCTCGACGACGAGCTGAAAGAGCGCATTTCCACTTTGATCAAGGCCTACACCGAGGTGTTCTCACCGGAGGCAGAACAAGAGGCAGTGGAGGAAGCAGTTGTAGAGGACATCGTTGAGGAGGACGCAGCGGCTGTGGCCGCGGAGGTGTAAAGCGTACCGATGGCTACTCAGCTAGAGCTCAGGCGGCGCGTTCGCTCGGTCAAGAATATCCGCCAAATCACGCGGGCCATGAAGATGGTGGCCGGGGCGAAGCTGCGCCGCGCGCAGGAAAACATCATGAACACGCGGCCTTTCTCCAACAAGGTCTGGGAAGTGCTCAACGACCTAGCCGGGCGCACAGAAAAGCGTGACCATCCCCTGCTGCGCGAGGTACCGGAGGAAAGGCGCATCCTTGCCGTCATCATTACCTCCGACCGAGGCATGTGCGGGTCCTTCAATGCCAACGTCCTGCGGCGAGCGATGACAGCGCTAAAGGCCTGGGAAGGCAAGGACGTGTCGTTGGTTGTGGTCGGCAAGATAGGGTTCAAGAACTTGAGCAAGAAAAAGTGGCCCATTATAGCGTCGTACCCGGATTACCTGATGGACTTCGGCTTCGCCGAGGCGGCGGCGGTCGCTGGGGACCTGATCGAAAAGTTCACCGCGCATGAGACCGACGCTGTTTATCTCATCTACAACGAGTTCAAGTCGTTGATGCAGCAAACGGTCGTGGTCGATCGCCTGCTGCCGATCGTCGGTATCCGTTTCCCGAAAGACGAGGGCGTGACGGCGCGTGATGCAATGCGAGCCGTCGCCGAAGTCAATACCGGAGGCACCCCCGATCTGGCGGGATACGGGGCCATCGGCCTCAGCGGAATGGCCTCGGCCTGGGCGGAGTCAAAGGAGGCTGCCGACGAGGCTGGGAAGTTCGAGGCCCTCGATCTCGTCGACTTCATCTACGATCCGAGCGTGGCCGAGATCTTCGCGCGAACCTTACCGCGCCATGTTGAGATTCAAACCTATCGCGCTTTTCTGGAATCGGTGGCGGCCGAGCACGCCGCGCGCCGGGCGGCCATGGATAACGCCACCAGGAACGCCGACGATCTGATCGATGATCTAACGTTGACAATGAATAAGATCCGCCAGGCGGACATCACCACCGAGATCCTCGAGGTCGTCGGCGGAGCCGAGGCACTGAAGTAGTCAGGAGGAGCAGCATGTCGAGCGCACTTGAGTCGTCGGGCGCCAGCACGACGGTCGGTTCCACATTCGGCAAGGTCGTGGAGGTCGTCGGACCCGTTGTGGACGTCGAGTTCTCAGCCGAAGACCTTCCGCCCATTTATCAGGCGCTGCGCATCAAGGACGACGGGGAGCTTTCGAGCGCCCCCATCGACATCATCGTCGAGGTCGCTCAGCATCTCGGCGAGAATCGTGTTCGCGCCATCTCGATGCAATCGACCGACGGTCTCGTGCGTGGAATGAAGGCTGTAGACACGGGCGGGCCGATATCGACGCCGGTTGGTGATGCCACGTTGGGTCGGATCATCGGTGTCACGGGCGATCCCGTCGATGGGCTCGGCCCAATCGAATCTGAGGAGCGCTGGCCCATTCGCCGGCCGGCTCCCTCGTTCGAGGAGCAGCTCACCACGACCGAGCAGTTCGAAACAGGTATCAAAGTCATCGACCTGCTGGTTCCCTTCCTGCGCGGCGGCAAGATCGGCTTTTTCGGTGGCGCCGGCGTCGGCAAGACCGTCCTCATCATGGAGCTGATCCACAACGTTGCCACCAAGCACGGTGGTTACTCGGTGTTCGCCGGAGTTGGCGAGCGCACGCGTGAGGGCAACGACCTGTGGCTCGAGATGAAGGAGTCCGGCGTTATCAAACAGACGTCACTCGTGTATGGCCAGATGACGGAGCCTCCCGGTGCACGCCTACGTGTCGGCCTCACGGGCGTTACCGTGGCCGAGTACTTCCGTGACCAGGGCCAGGACGTGCTGCTTTTCATCGACAACATCTTTCGCTTCACGCAGGCGGGCAGCGAGGTGTCGGCATTGCTGGGACGAATGCCCTCGGCGGTTGGCTACCAGCCGAACCTGGCTACCGAGCTCGGCGAGCTGCAGGAACGAATCACCGCGACGAAGAAGGGCTCGGTCACATCGGTTCAAGCGATCTACGTCCCCGCCGACGACTTCACGGACCCGGCCCCGGCCACGACCTTCGCCCACCTCGACGCCAACGTGAACCTCTCGCGTGCTCTCACCGAGATCGGCATCTACCCTGCCGTTGATCCGCTGGATTCGGCCTCGACGCTGGTCGATCCCAGGATTCTCGGAGCAGAGCACTACCAGGTTTCTCGTGAGGTTCGCCGCGTGCTGCAGATCTTCAAGGATCTGCAAGACATCATCGCGATCCTCGGCATGGAGGAGCTCTCCGACGAGGACAAAGTTCTCGTGGGTCGCGCCAGGCGGCTGCAACGCTTCCTCTCGCAGCCCTTCTTTGTGGCCGAGAACTTCACGGGTACGCCCGGAAAGTACGTCGGCATCGAGGACACGATCCGTGGCTTCAAGGAGATTCTCGACGGCAAGCACGACGACCTGCCCGAGCAAGCCTTCCTTATGGTCGGCACCATCGAGGAAGCTCGTGAGAAGGCCGAGAAGCTAGCGGCCGAGGCAGGAGAGGGCTAGAAGCCCGATTCCCGATTCCCGATTGGTCAGGTAGAGAGCTGTCATGGTAGAGGAGAGTACAGAGAAAAAAGGCGCGACCGGGGCATCAACCGGCCTGCCCACGAAGTTCCAGCTCGAGATCGTCACGCCCGAGGGGCAGCTCGCCGCGGTGGAAGTGAACGAGTTGCTGGCTCCGGGGCACGACGGCCAGCTCGGCATCCTGCCGCAGCACACCCGCTACCTGGCCGTCCTCGGTGTCGGCGAAATGGCCTACCGCATCGACGACGCGTGGCAAGGCTTGGCCATGGCCCGCGGCCTGATGGAGGTCGAGGGCGATCGCGTCATCATCCTCGCGCAAACTGCTGAGCTGGCAGATAAAATCGACGTCGCTCGCGCCGAACTGGCAAAGGAGCGCGCGGAGAAAAGGCTTGCCGATCCCGAGTCCGATACCGACCTCGAAAGAGCGCAGGCGTCACTGAAAAGATCTCTCGTCCGCCTGCAAGCTGCATCAAGGCATAACAACTAGCACGGCCGGAACGGCTTCCTCCGATCCCGGAGCGCCGACTGGTTCGTGATGCGCCGCCCCGTAGTATCCCTCGGGGCTGGTGAGGAGAAGCTCGAATGAAGAACCGGCACGTTGTACTGGCGTTGGCCTCGCTGCTCGTCCTCGGGACGCTCGGCTGTGGCTCCAGCGCGACAGAGGTACAGATTGGCGCCATCTTGTCGATGGAAGGACGCGCAGCCCCCTACGGGCAGTCGATCTGGCAAGGCATGCAGGTGGCGATGGACGAGATCAACGCTGCCGGGGGAATCGATGTAGGCGGGAACGGGACCATGCTTCCGATGAGTATCGCCATGCGCGACGATAAGAGCGATCCACAGGTAGCCATGCGTCACGCGCGCGAGCTCATCGCGCTCGAGCTGCCGGTCGTCATCGCCGCTGACAGCAGCGAGATCGCCCTGGCAATCGCTCCCCTGTTCCAGGAGGCCGAGGTCATCTTCATGTCGCCCTCGGCGTCAACGCCGAAGCTCAGCGAAGAAGGCGACTACGTGTATCGCAATTACCCCAGCGATGCCCTCGAGGCGGTCAACATGGCCACCCACATCTACAACCGGGCGAGCATCCACGAGATCGCTATTGTCGCAAGCCAGTCGGCGTACGGCATGGGGGTCAAGAACGCGTTCTTCTCACGCTTCCGCATGTTGGGCGGGACCGTCACCATCCAGGCGTCGTTCCCGACTGAAGCCGAGGATGTGTCGGTACACATCGAGAGTTTGAGCGATGCCGATTTCGATGGCATCTTCCTCGCCGGCTACTCGAGTGAGATAGCCACAGTAGCGCATGCCGCTCGTGACGCCGGGATCGATGTGCCCCTGTTCGGTACGGGTGCGATTCTTACCGAGGAGCTCGTCGAGCTGGGCGGGGATGCGGTCGAAGGGCTGGTTTTTCCCAGCCCACTGTTCGACCCAGCGAGCGAGATTGACGAGTCGCGCCGCTTCGTGGCGGCCTACGAAGAGCGCTTCGGCAATTCCTACGACGTATATGCCGCACATGGGTGGGACGCCGTCAAGATTATCGCCGAGGCGATCCAGGAAAACGGCCTGCGCCCCGAGGAGATCCGTTTCTACCTGGATGCCATGAATCCCTTCGAGGGGGCTGCGGGCTCGACCTCCTTCGACGACAAGGGGGACGTGCGCAAGTTCCACCGCATGTTCGTGATCCAGAATGGGCAGGCCGTTCCGGTCGCCATGGGGGGTGGGGCATAATACGGAGCGGATCCGCGGCCCCGATACGGTCACTTGACGGCCGTGGCTTCCATGCCGTGCACAGGATATCCACACCCTGTGCACGGGCTTCGCACAGACTTTGTAGTGGTTTTCCGAGCCTTTTCCACAGGGTTCCCGCGTGCTGATCCACAGCCTTTCCACAGGAATATCAACAGATGTGGCACTCCTTTCGTAACTTGCTGCGGCATCGGGCGCTGATACAGAGCCTCGTTGCCCGGGAGCTCAAGGCGCGCTACAGAGGCTCGGTCTTCGGGTTCCTCTGGTCGTTCATCAATCCTCTGTTGCTGCTGGCCGTCTACACCACCGTCTTCATGACGATCTTCACGCCGCCGCAGGGGGAGGGTGTCGACACCCAGCCCTACGCACTTTTTCTCTTCTGCGGGCTGCTGCCCTGGACATGGTTTTCCGCCTCGTTGCTGGATGCCTCCAATTCGCTGCTCGTCGGCGGCAACCTCATCAAAAAGCTTCTGTTCCCGGCCGAGGTCCTGCCCATCGTCAGCGTTCTGGCCAACGGGGTGCACTTCCTTCTGGGCCTGCCGATCTACTTCCTGTTCTGGTTCGTCTTCAAGACGGATGCGGTTAGTTTGCATGCGCTGTGGTTGCCGGTAGTCATGCTGGTGCAGCTCGTGTTCACGCTGGGACTGGCTCTGTTCTTGGCGGCCCTAGCTGTGCACTTTCGCGACATTCGCGACATCCTCGCCAATGTTCTGACGCTGTGGTTCTTCATGACGCCGATCATCTACCCGCTCTCGTTCGTTGCCGAGCGGGCTCCATGGCAAATCACCTGGGTGATCGGCTATCTCAACCCGATGTCGCACATCCTCAACGGTTACCACACGGCCATCTTCGCGGGCGAGCTGATTCCCTGGAAGCGCCTGCCGGTGACTCTGGCTGTGGCGCTGCTCCTTCTCTTTGTCGGGTATTTCTTCTTCGACAGGCTGCGGGACTCCTTCCCGGAGGAGGTCTGATGCCGGCGGGCGCTGCGATCATCATCGACAGGGTGAGCAAGCAATACCGGCGCTTCGCGCACACGCACCGATTCCTGACGCTCAAGAGCGCCATCGTCGGCGGCAACATGTTCGCAGCGTTGGCGCCCGACCAGATTTTCACCGCCCTGGATGACGTCAGCGCGACCGTCGAAAGGGGCGAGACGTTCGGGGTTATCGGTGGCAACGGCGCCGGCAAGAGCACCTTGCTGAAGATTATTGCGGGCACTACGAAGCCAACCACGGGTGATGCCGAGGTGAAGGGTAAAATCTCGGCGCTGATCGAGCTCGGGGCCGGGTTTCACCCGGAGATCTCGGGACGCGAAAATGTCTTCATCAATGGCATCATGCTCGGTTTGACGCGAGCGGAGATCACGGAACGGTTCGATGATATCGTCGCGTTTGCCGAGCTCGAGGAGTTCATCGACGCGCCGGTGAAAAACTACTCTTCCGGCATGTATATGCGCCTGGGCTTCTCCGTGGCCATCCACGTCGACCCGGATGTCTTGTTGATCGATGAGGTCCTGGCGGTCGGGGACGAGTCGTACGTGCACAAGTGCCTCGACAAGATCGCCGAGTTCAAGCGCCGCGGCAAGACGATCCTGTTCGTCTCGCACGGGCTCGAAACGGTCAACAGGCTCTGCGATCGGGTGATGTGGCTCAGGGACGGCCAGGTGCAGGTCATCGGAGATCCCCCTCGCGTTATTGGCGCCTACCGCAGCTGGGTTGCCCACAAGGAAGAGGAGAGCCTGGCCGCGGGTCATCAAAGGCGCCTGGAAGAGGCGGCATCCGATGAAGCAGTCGAGGAACAGCAACCCCTCGTCGGAGAAGACGCGCCCACAGCGGCGCAGGGGGGTCGCGCCCCTGCCGAGGAGGCACCAACGCCTGACCTGGGAGCCGAGGGGGCCGACAAACAGGGGGCAGAGGCACCCTACGAGCCGGGACGTTGGGGCAGCCGACAGGTTTCGATCGAAGAGATTCGCCTGCTGGATGCCGCGGGAGAGCAGCGCTACGTATTCGCCTGCGGTGAGCCGATGACCATCGAAATGCGGCTGTCCGCGGCCAAGCCGGTGGAGGACTTCGTCTTCGGTGTCGGCATCTTCAACCCCAACGGTGTTTGCTGCTACGGCACCAATACCGACATCGAGAAGTTCGAGGCCGGTAGTCTCACCGGAGAGGCGACCGTACGTGTCGTCATCCCCGAGCTGAATCTAATTGAGGGAACCTACTATCTCGACGCTGCCGTGCACCGCCGCGACAGCTTCACCTACGATTACCAGCGAGGCCTGTGTCGCTTCCGGACCACGTCTACGGTGGGTGATGTCGGGGTAGCAAGGCTTCAGCACACCTGGGAATTCGACGGCAGCGTCGTGTGGCAGCGGACGGGAGGAATCGCGCCAGCGGGGGAATGACGGTGCCGGCGGCAACCGACTTTTCGATTCCATGCTCGGAGCTTTCTGTCGCCTGACTACACAGCACGCTGGCGTCGCCGAGGCCGTGCGAGCGGTCCGAGCGCGGCAGCCGGCCCGACTCGGCGGGCTCGCCGGCAGCTTCCGGGCCCTCGTGCTCGCCCACCTCCAGGTTGAATCGGGGCGACCCCTTGCTGTCGCATTGCCTCACGAGATCGAAAGCGAAGCCCTGCTGCTCGACCTGCGCACGTTCCACGCCGCTCTCGGGGACGGACGCCAGGTGGTCTCCTTTCCGCC
>JAUWTE010000247.1 GCA_030609765.1 Acidobacteriota bacterium | reverse complement strand
GACGCGAAAATCAGCCACGCATGGGCGCGCAGGAACGGGAATAGACGCCGGAGAATACCGAGGTCACGCTGGGATTCGATCGGGGGTCGTGGGGCGCGTGCCATGTCAGAGTCTCTCCAGCTCGGCAGACAATTTCTGCTGCTCGTGCATGTCGGCGTAGAGCCCGGGCCGGCGGATGAGCTCCTCATGCCGCCCGACATCCACGACGCGACCCATGTCCATGACGTAGATGCGGTCCGCGTCGCGCACAGCGCTGATCCGGTTAGAGGCCACGATCAGCGTGCATTTCTGACGTGACCGGTGCAGGCTATCGAGGATTCTCCGCTCCGTGTCCGAATCGATATTCGAGAGCGCGTTGTCGAGCAGCACGATCGCCGGGGCGGGCAGAATCGCGCGTGCCAGGGCCACCCTCTGGCGCTGGCCGCCGGAGAGGGTCAAGCCTCTCTCTCCCACCACGGTGTCGAGGCCATCGGGCATTCTTGCCAGGTCGGCCACCAAGTCTGCGATCTCGGCTGCTTGCTCGATCTCCTCGGAGCTCGCCTCAGGTTTGCCGTATGCGATGTTCGCCGCCAGGGAGGAGGAGAAAAGGAAGTCGTCTTGGGGCACGTAGCCGATTCGGTGCCGCAGGTCGTCGAGATCCAGGCAGGTCAGATCGATCTCGTCGATAGAGATGCTGCCTGGCGGCACCTCGACGAGCCGAACGATCGCCTTCAGCAGCGTGCTCTTGCCGGAGCCCACCTTGCCGACCAAGGCAACGAAGTTGCCGGCATCGGCCTCGAAATCCACGTCCTGCAGAGCCGCCCGGCGACCGCCTTCGTCCTCTCCACCGGATCCCAGAATCGGCTGGTAAGCAGCTAGAGCATCGTCGTAGCGAAAGGTGAGACCTCGAGCCTGAACGGCGGCGGGAGTCGGCGACGTTGTTTGTGATCCTTGCGGAGAGGAAATCGTGATGGGTGCCTTCAGCACCGCATCGAGGCGCTCCAGGGCGGCTGCGCCGCGCTGGATGAGGCTGAGGATCCAGCCGAGCGCGACGGTCGGGAAGACCAACATCCCGATGTAACTGAAGAAGGCCACCAAATCACCCAGCGTCAGGCTCCCGCTCGCCACCATGCGGGTACCGATTCCAAGGAGTGCCAGGGTTGCGATGCCGCCGCTGAGACCCACCAACGGAACCATCTTCGCTCGCGTCATCGCCTCCTTCAGATTCCAGCCCACGTAGATCGTGGAGAGGTCATCGAAGCGGCGACCCTGCGCCTCCTCGAGAGCAAACGATTTCACCACCTGCACGCCGGCGAGGTTCTCCTGAACCATCGTGTTGAGGTCCGCCAGCGCTACCCTCGAGCCCGTGGCATATTCCTTGGCCTTCTGCACGAGGCCACGGATGAACCACGCCATCAGGGGGAGCGGCACGAAGACGATGAGCGCCAGCCGCCAGTTGATCGACAGCATGAATGCAAGGCCCATCACGTACAGGAGAATGGCGTTGAAAAAGTACAGGACACCGGGCCCCGCGAGCGCTCGCACCAGCATGATGTCGTTGGTCATGCGCGACATCAGATCCCCGGTACTGACGGCGCTGAAAAACGAGGGGGCGAGCCGCATGAGGTGGTCGTGCATCATGCCCTTGAGCTGATAGTCGATGCGCCTGGAGACGCTCAGAACCCAGACCCGTGATCCCACCCGTGTCACCGTCTGCACAACGGCCAGCACCATGATCGTGCTGCCATAACTGATCAGAACCGACCGCGTCGTCCCCTGCCCCAGCGCATCCACTGCCCACCCCAGCACCCTCGGGATAGCGAGAGCGAGGCCGTTGCTGAGCAGGAGACATCCCCCGCCCAGCGCGTACGCCCAACGGTGACGCGCAAGGAGATAGAAGTACGCCCTCAGAATCTTCATGTGAAACGATCGGTCGGTGCCCTACCCCGTCGTCAGGGCAGAAGTGACACAGCGAGGAAGACGATCCTAGCCAGAGGGTGCCTGCTGCAGCAACAGTGCCCTCAGGTTGTAGAGATAGGCGCGCCAGGTTTCCAGGGTTGACTCCATTTCCGCGGTGCCGCGAAAGCCGCTGTGCTCGAGGACCATCCGGGTCACACCTTCCACCTGTTCGAAGGTGAGCCTAACGGTCGTCTCATAGGCACCTCCGGGGAAGAACTCGGCCGGTGGATTCCAAGTAAAGACCAAGAGGTTGGGTCGGTCCACCTCGAGGAAGCTACCCTCCCACACCGCATCGATACCATCCCAACCCATGCGGTATGTGCCACCCTCGGTGACGGTGATCTCCGCCCAGTGCGGGAACCATTCGACGAGCTGTGGGGCGTTCGTCCATGCGTCGAACACCAGCTCTGGCTCAACCGGGATGTCCATTGAAAGACGGATCAACCGCTCCGTCTCCAGGAAAGCCCTCCTCTGTGTCGCACCCTCGTCCTGCTGGGCCGAGGCCGCCGGTCCCGGCACACAGGCGACCAACAGCAGGGCGACCGCCGCTCTCGATATCCAGCGCGGGATTCTGTTCTTCGTTCGTGTTCGGATCATGGCTGAGGTCCTCACTGGCGGCAGCGCATCGCCGCACACGGTTCTCGTCTCTCTTGAGCATAGCAATAGCGCGACCTGGTCATCGAACTGCCATTCTACTCAACTCCGGTCCGGCCCCTGCTAGACAACGGCTAACCCTCTGATAGAATGACGCAACCGCCAACCGCTGGGAGGCACGGTGGCAGACGCGCCCGTATTTGCTGCAGAGCAAGCCGTAACGGTCATGCGACCGTTCGACGGCAAAGACAGAGATCACGAAGCGTGCCGCTGTCTTTGGGTGGCAGTTATCCAGAAGGCCATCAAAGACATGGCCTACTCCTGCCAGAAGCGCAGCCAGTCGACCCTCACCCCGAGCGAGCGCGAGAAGCTCCATCGCATCTACGAGCTCGACGCGCCCGAGAGCTTTTTCGAGAGCCCATGGTTCGAGGAAATCTGTCTGTTCCTGGAGCTCTCTCCTTCTCGGATCCGTGACGCAGTCCTCGATCGCTACGAGGGTACAGGTCCTAGCTCCGTTTCGACCCCGATATAGCTGCACTGGTTCCGTCGTGAGACTCGTGCTCGACAAGAGGGTACTTGTGCGCCCGGCGCCCTTCATCTCTCCGGATCCCGTTCGTGGCGACGAGCCCTATAAGGAAGCTCGACGTCCTTGACGATATCGGCACCCACGTAGCCGGCAAAGAGCGGTCTCAGATGGAAGCGCAGCGACTCATCGAAGCGCCGACTGCCAGTTCTTTTTAGGCCTTCCACGTGATCTAGCGCGGCGGCGGCGCACTCCCGAATCCGCTCCAGGTCGAAGCCCTGCTGTCGCGCCGGGTAATCATCGAGAAGACCGAGGGCGCTGGCGAACATCTTGGTGGCGCCGTTCCAGTTGTTGCGGTCGACGTGCACGAACGCTGCTGCAACTTGAATGAGCCCCTTGTAGAGGTCGTTACGATCCTCGAGCCAGAGGTCTTCGAGCTCCTCGTGGGCAAGCCAGTAGTCGCCGCGATCGAACCGCGCCACGAAACGCAGTACCTGTTCGGGGTGATCGAGCGTCTGTTGCTTGTCGTCTCTTCTGCCGGCGGCCGCCGCCTGCCGATCCACCTCTCCCTTGCCGCGCCGCATCTGCAACATCCCCCCCTGCTAAACTCCACTGATGATGCTTGAAGGATACGCTACTCTGGAGGAAACGCGCCGGTACGCCGATCGGTTCCGTGAGGCTGCTCCATCGCACTTTCGTGACGCTGACGGGCTTCGCCTCTCGAGTATCGGAGTCGGGACCTACCTGGGGGAAGCTGACGACAGCACCGACGCCGGCTATGCATCTGCCATACAGCGGGCTCTATCCCTCGGCTGCAATGTGATCGACACCGCGATCAACTACCGCTGCCAGCGCAGCGAGAGAGCCATTGGCACCGCAATTCAACAGGCGATCTCCGCCGGCGAGGTGGCTCGCGAGGAGATCTTCGTCTCTACGAAGGGTGGCTTCATTCCCTTCGATGGCACGCCTCCGATCGATCCTCCCGCCTACTTCGAGCTCACATTTGTGGACACGGGGGTGCTCCAGCCCGCCGACCTCGTGGCCGGGTGCCATTGCATGACTCCCGGGTTCCTCGAGAACCAGGTCGATCGCTCCCGGGAAAACCTCGGTCTCGAGACAATCGACCTCTACTATCTCCACAATCCCGAGACACAGCTCAGCGCCACAAATCAGGCCACCGTCTACTCCCGACTCCAGCGTGCGTTCGAGACGCTCGAGGAGCTTGTTGAGCGTGGCTGGCTGCGAGGTTACGGCATCTCAACCTGGGAGGCGCTACGGGCAGATCAGACCGGCAGGCCGTACCTGTCGATGCAGGAAATCGACCGCCTCGCGAGGCGAGCGGGAGGTGCGGGGAACCACTTCCAGGCCGTACAGCTTCCAGTGAATCTCGGACTGCCGGAAGCCTTCGCCTACCCGAACCAGCCCGTCGGAGATGAAACTCTCCCCGCCCTCGCTGCCGCACGACGTCTCGGCATCACCGCATTCGCCAGTGGGTCGTTGCACCAGGGAAAGCTGCTGGGGCAAATCCCACCGTGGCTGCGGCGGAACCTCGGGCCGGAGTCCACAGACGCGCAGCGCGCGCTGCAGTTCGCACGATCATGCCCAGGACTGCCGACGGCGCTGGTGGGAATGGCGAGCATAGAGCACGTGGAGGAGAACCTGGCCCTGGTCGGGGTCCCGCCACTCGGCCTGGAGGAGCTCGAGCGTGTCCTGCAGTCCCCCAGCGAGTAGCGACAGAATCGTGGGGAGGGATGCAGCCTTGGAGGCTAAGGTCGCCGGCCGAGGGCCTCTCGCGAGCCGTGCCGCATGACCATGACGCGGACCTCGCGGAACGATTGGTGGAGGAGCTCCACTTCCCGGGTCAGGACCGCGCGGGGTGATCCACGTTTGAGCATGGGCTCGAAACCGAGCCGGTCTTCGTCGAGTACGCGGTAGCGCTGCGCTGGAGGTTGGTGACGGCCATCACCGGCGAAAACCGAAAACAGCCAGCCGTCGGGTTGCAGAACCCGGCAAACCTCCTGCATCAGCTCGCGGGCATTCTCGGGCGACAGATGCGAGGCGGCCGTCCAGCAGAGAACGCCTCCGAACGCCGCGTCGGGATACTCGAGCTTCATTTCATCGACTGCGCCGTGAGCGACCAGATCACGTGCGCTGACGCGATGCCCCTTGCCGATCCAGTACATCACGTTTCCAGGGGTGCTCGGCCCGAGATCCAAAATCGCGACGTCCGGCCCCATCTCGGAAAGATGGTGGCAAAACCTACCGAAGAGAGCCGATTGATACTCGGCCTGCCGAGGTCCCCCCGCCTCTAGAGTCTCGGCGGATT
>JAUWTE010000119.1 GCA_030609765.1 Acidobacteriota bacterium | reverse complement strand
TGCGTGCGCATCGAGCCCGCGGGCACGTTGACCAGACGCTGGCGGATCCGGCTGAGGACCAGATCGAGAGGCAAATTCAGTCCGTAGAGGCGATCCGGATTGAGCTCGATCCAGATTTCCTTGTCCCTGAGGCCCTGCGCGACGACCGAGGACACCCCATCGATTCGCTCCATCCGGCGCTTCAGCGATTTGGCGATATCGCGCCGCACGGACTCCGCCGCGACCCCCGCCACCGCCACGTCGATCACGGGAAACTCTAGCTTGAGCTCGGCGACGATCGGGTCCTCGATGTCCGCCGGCAGGCTCGGAATCGCATCGACTGCCGACTCGAGATCCTGGGCGGCAATCGTGATGTTCTCGAGGCTCTCCTCGAACTCGATGATGACCACGGAGAGCCCCTCGGTCGTCATCGAGAAAACCTCGGCCACATCGTCAACCTCGGCGACGGCGTTTTCGATGGGGATCGTAACGAGTTCCTCGAGCTCCAAGGGCGTAACGCCGTAGTACCGGGTGCTGACGGTTACGAAGCGCAGCGCGAAGAGAGGAAAGACCTCACGATGAATGCTGTTGAAGCTCATCACCCCACCGACGATGAGCAGCACCATGAGAATGTTCACTGGTACCCGGTTCTCAACCGACCAGCGTGCCAGGCTTTTCATCGACTCTCTGCGACCTGCACCGGGTCGCCATCTCGCAGGGATGATTGCCCGATTACTATGACCTGACTACCGACCAGGCGGGCGGCGCCGGCCTGGTCCGAATGGGCCGCGTCACCATCGAGCCTGTCTCCCTCCGGTGAGCTCCCGCGTAGCCCAATTACCACGCGCTCACCAACCTGGGCCAGGATCGCGATCGGAACCTCTAACGCCCTGCCGTCCTCGACCAGAAAGATGCGCGGCGATTCCTCGAAATCGAGGATGGCGGCTTCTGGAACAGTGGTGACGCTCTCGAGTCGTTCCCACGGGATACCTACCTGCACGACCATCCCGCCAAGGAAGCCAGGTTCCCCGCGGTTGTCCACGCGGATCCTCATCCTGTAAGTGCCCGTGCGGGGATCGCTACGGTCGGCGACGCCCTCAACTGTGCCCTCGGCGAGTTTTCCGGGCAGGCTCGAGCTCTCGATGTGGGCGACTCGAGCGCCACGTACCTGCAGCAACTCCTGCTCTGTGAGGCCGACCTCTACGGCCACCGTCTCGAGGTCGGCGATGGTCAAAACGGGTCGCTCCGGGCCGACTAGGGCGCCGGGGTCGACGTGCCTGTCGACGACGGTGCCCGGGAACGGTGCCGCCAAACCGCAGTCGGAGAGCTGTCGCCGCGCCCTGGCTAACGCTGCCTCGGCGGCACGGACGTCGGCTTCGCCGGCCCGGTTCTGCGCTAGGGCTGCCTCGTACTCACGCTCCGAGATGGCGCCACGACCGCGCAGCGAGTCGACGCGTGCCAACGCTGCCTCGCTCTCCTCCATGCGTGCCTGTGCCCTGAGCAGGTTGGCCTCACGCTCCGCCAGGGCATCTTCATACGGGGCGGCATCGATGCGCAGGACGATCTCATTCTCAGCGACGTGATCGCCGAGGTCGACCAGCACCTCCCGCACCCGGCCACTCACCTCCGCAGCGAGTGAAACCTCCTGCCACGGAAGCACCTTCCCGACAGTGCGGACCACCAGGTCGAGGCTTTCGGCGCGCACTGTGGTCACCACGACTCGCGTGTCGGTACTGATCTCACGCTCGACGACCGGGTCGCTGGGCCTGCGAAACACGGTGGAGGCGATCACTGCAAGCAGGATGGCCGTCATCGTGAGGACGACTCGCCCGACGCTGAGCTGGAGCTTGCCTGTCTCGGAGCGGGCGTTGATCTTCTGGTCAGACATGGTCAGAGATTGTCCCGAGTGCCTCGAAGCTCTCACAGTGGGGGGAATGATTCCCGGGGAGATTCGTCGGTCGCGCTTCTTCAGAATCGTGGAGAGGGTCGTGAAGGCTCCCTAGGCGTCTCACGACCACGGGGAGGAACCTGCCTCCTTGTGATATTACGGTACGGCTGACCGCCGTGCAGCTACCACGGCCTGCTAGCTCGCCTCCTCCACCTCGGAGGGGGGCTTCACTCGATGTCCTTTTGCCGCGTACATCGCTCGATCTGCTTGCGAGATGACCTGGTCGACCGAATCACCGGGGTGACGGAATGCGAAGCCGCGGCTGAACGCGGCCGGCGACTCGAAGGGGGCCACCTCCAGCACGCGGTCCGCAATGCTTTCCAGTTCGGTCAGAGAGGCTGCCTGAACGAGGAGGGCAAACTCGTCTCCGCCGAGTCGAACCAAGACATCTTCCGCACGACCATGCCGGTTGATGAAGTGAGCGATCCCCTTCAATACACGGTCGCCTTCCTCGTGTCCGTAGGTGTCGTTGATCAATTTGAAATTGTCGAGATCCAGAATGAGGCAGCCCCACGTGGACGTGGGACGCTCGAGCTCGGTGCGAATGTGGTCGAGATAGCGCCGGTTGTAGCAACCTGTAAGCGGATCTCGAACGCTGAGCTCTCCGAGCCGAACCTCCATCCGCTTGCGCTCGGTAATGTCTCGCAACGACCCCTCGAAGCCTCCGGGCTGGCCATCCTCGTCCAAAACGAGCCGCCCGTTGAAGGAGACTGTCAGGACGTGGCCATCTTCCGCCCTGATCTCGACCTCGTAGTCCATGACCTCCCCCTGCGACGTAAGGGTTTCGCGCAGCTTCTCCCGATCCTCCTTGCGGACGTAGATGAACTCGAACGTCCTGCCTAGCAGGTCCTCTCTCTTGTAGCCGAGGTGGCGCTCGACCGACGGGCTCACCTCGAGGAGGACTCCTTCGAAGTCGGTCCTGAGGAATATGTCCTGCACGTTTTCGAAGATCGTGCGGTACTTCTCTTCGCTCTCGCGGAGTGCCCTCTCAGACGCCCGGCGATCGGTGATGTCCACCAGGATGCCGTGGTAAGCGAGGGTCTTGCCGTGCTCGTCGCGCCTCGCATAGACGATGTCTCGCACGGTGCGGATCTCGCCGTCGAGCCGGCGGATCTCGAACTCGAAGTTAACGACGCGACCGTGCATCTCGAGCAGGCGGGACTCTTCCTCACGCAGGGAGGGGTCGACGATCAGCTCGAGAGCGCTCCGCTGCTGAAGCTCTTCCAGTGTCTCCGCACCGAACAGTTCGAGGAAGGCAGGGTTGCCGTAGAGAATTCCCCCGTCGGGCGTCGTGATGTAGATGGCCTCGGCGATCTTCTCGACGAAATCGCGCAGCGTGTCGGGGTCCTCCAGGCCCGGACTCAAACCCCGGAGATGGTCGGCGAGCGCAAGATCGTGCTCGTCTCGAATTTTATGTGGGGGGTCGCTCGAGTCCATCGCCTCTGCTCCACTTGGCACACACCGAAACGAAAGTTTAACTCGCCGCCGGAGGCTTACCCAAACCCTTTTTACTCAGTCACTTGCGCCCTCGATCAGTGCGCCGGCCCATGGTCTCGGTGGCCAGGGGCAGGCAACCCTCGAGGGCGCCCAGCGAGCTTCACGAGGAAAGACGCTCACCCTGGTGACGATTGAGAATCAGTGTTACATGGAATGTTGATCACCGTCGATGGGGGCGGCGTCAGAGCGGGCTCAGCAGGGAGGCCGCGCTTTCCATGCCTGAAGTCCATGAACCACCCCGGGACCGCCGTTCCGGGGCGGAGGAGCTGAGATGATCCGAATGATGCGTTCAGGTGGTTGTCGGACCCTTGTCATGCTCATAGTAGCGCTCGCTGGCGTCGTTGTTCAGATGACTGCGGCGCCTGCGGCAGTCATGCCCGCCGGGTTGACTCAATCAGGCAATGTCCCGTCCCCCGCCGAGTTTTTCGGAGAGGAGATAGGCGCTCCTGGCGTACTGATTCCTCACAGCAAGATCCTCGAATACTACCGCCTCCTAGAGGAGCGAAGTGACAGGGTTCAGATACACATTCTCGGGCAGACCACCGAGGGCCGACCCTTCTATTACGCCGTGGTCACATCTCCCGACAACATGGAGCGGCTGAACGAGCTCGTCGAGATGAACTCCAAGCTCTACGACCCGCGCGGAGTGTCAGAGGATGAGGCAGAGCAGATCATCCGTGACGGTAAGACCTTCGTGATCTTCAATCATCAGATCCATGCCACCGAGGTTGGGGCATCGCAGGCAGCGATATTGCTGGCGCACCATCTGGCCACCAGCGACGACCACGAGGTCCGGACCATCCTCGACAACACCGTGCTATTGCATGTGCCTGTGCACAATCCCGACGGGCAGGAGATGGTTACCGAGTGGTTGGGGCGTTGGAGAGGCACGCAGTATCAGAACGCCTCGCCACCGTTCCTCTATCAGAAGTACGTGGGCCATGACAACAATCGCGACTGGTACATGTTCACGCAGGTCGAGACGCGCCACTCGATCACCATGCAGAATCACTATCACCCGCAGTTCACTCTCGACCAGCACCAGATGGGGTCCGGCACCTCGCGCATCTTCGTGCCCCCCTTCGAGGATCCTTGGGAACCCAATGTCGATGGCGCGCTGATCGCCAGCAACAATCTCATCGGCACCTACATGGGCCAGTACATGACCACCAAGGGTCTGGCCGGCGTGGAGTGGAAGGAACGCTACGATGGCTGGTCGCCGGCGCGTGCCTACTATCACACCCACGGCGGCGTGCGCATCCTCACGGAGGTCGCCAGCGCCCGTTTCGCCGACGCCGTCGAGATCCCGTTCGATCAGCTCCCCGAGGGATTCCGTCGCGCCAAGTGGAACTTTCCCATGGTTTGGCCCGGCGGCACTTGGAGCTTCAGCGATGTGGTCGAGTATCACTACACGGCAGCCATGGGGGCGCTGCGGGCGGCGACCGATCTGCGGGAACAACTGTTGACGGGGATGTATGTGGCGCAGCGGCGCTCTGTGAGCCCCGCGGCGGGGTTCCCCTACGCGTTTCTCCTGCCGCCCTGGCAAACAGACCCGCCGACGATGACTGCGCTGCTCGAAGTGCTACGCGTCGCTGATGTCGAGATTCACCAGGCCCAGGGCCCGTTCACGGTGGGTGGCGAGGACTACCCTGCCGGGACCTACGTGGTGAAGGTCGCCCAGCCTGCCGGGCGCTTCGCCAAGAGCGTGCTAGAGATCCAGGACTACCCCAGGATCTTCCAGTACGAAGGTGGGCCGCTCGATTCGCCCTATGACGTCACGGCGCACACCCTGCCGTTGCTCATGAACGTGACCGTGGATACGGTCAATGAGCCTTTCTCGGCCGATCTGGTCGAGGTCGAACAGCCCGAGCCCCTCGCGGGCGTGGTGAAGGTCCTCGTCGATGGGGTCGAGGCTCCCAATACTCATGCCACAGCGTTCCTCCTCGATCCTCGGGTCAACAATAGCTATGCCGCAGCAGTGGAGTTGGCCGGTTCTGGGCTCAGCCGTACGCTCAGGTCTTTTCAGGCCAGCGGACGTGACTGGCCCGCCGGCACCTTCGTGCTCGAGGTTCCACAGGCGGAGGGAGCGGCACTCCCCCTTCTTCGGCAAGTCGATGAGTTGGCCGAGAAGCACCACCTAGAGATCATCGGCGTCACGACCGCGCTAGAGGTGCCGACCGCCTACGTGGGCGAGCCGCGCGTCGCCATCTACCAGAGCTATTCTCCCAGCATGCCGGAGGGCTGGTTCCGCTATGTCCTCGACCAATACGGAATCCCCTATGACATTCTCCACTATGACGACGTCCGCGCCGGAGACCTGTTTCCCTACAGCGTAATTTTCCTCCCTCCCGGTGGGGGCTCGCCGCGCATGATGGTCGAGGGTCGCTCGAGCGATGGGCGCTCAGGGGCACAGGTGCCGCCGGAGTACGCGGGAGGCATCGGCCCGGAGGGAGTGGCTGCCCTCGAGGAGTTTGTCGAGGAGGGCGGGATTCTTTACACCTGGTCGAGCGCCTGGAGTTTCTTGACGGAATACATGGGAGTCGATGCCAAGAGTGTCACGGCCGATCTCGACAGTGCCGACTTCAACATCCCCGGCTTGATCCTGCGCGTCTTGGTCGACACCGACAATCCGTTTGGCTACGGCTTGAACGAAGAGAGCGCCGTGCTGTTCCGGCGCGATGCCGCGTGGCCGGCGGAGGCTCCGGGCGCAAACGCCGTGGCCAGGTATCCAAATGAGGACGTGTTGCTGAGTGGCTGGATTCAGGGAGAGCAGTATCTGGCCAATCAGGCCGCAATGCTTGAGGTTCCGCGCGGGCGCGGGCGCATGGTAATGGTCGGCTTCTCTCCCGAATACCGGGCACAGGCCTACCTCACCTACAAGCTCATGTTCAACGCGATCTTCTACCCGCGATCAGAAGAGAGCAGGTAGAGTCGCCGTCGATCGCCCAGCCTGACTCTCATCGGGCGATCCCCACAGGAGGAGTTTGCAGGCCCTGGGTGTTGCCCGGCCGGACAGAGGGACCTTGGGATGAGCCGCGCCGAACAGAGAGGCAGGCTAAGCGATCGGTAGGCGACCTGACACCAATCTGGCACGCTCGACGGCATCCTCGAGCGACGTAAACAGGACCCAGGGGATTCCCGTTTCCTCGAGCAGCTGATTCAGGGTCGTGTCGATGGCCTGCTGGAAGGCCATATCGGTCGAGCGGGTTCCATCGGTGTGCAGAAATTCCGCCCTGATGGGGACCTTGAAGAGCAGGTCGTAGGTGCTCGCCCAGTGCTCGACGAGGCCGAACAGGGCATCGTGGCGCCCGAAGCGGAACTCGAGATAGCAGGAGTTGTCGAGGGCGGAGCGATCACAGACCAGATCAGGATAAACCTGGGTCAGCTCGATCTCGCGGCGGATCGTTTCCATCAAGATCCAGGTCTGAGCCTCGAGGCTCGTGTCCTCGTTGATGGGGAAGGGGCAGCGGCGCGCCACTTCCTCGAGGAACCCGACATTGGCCCCGAGCTGCTTCAGGCGCATGGCCAGGCCGTAGGCCAGCGTCGTTTTGCCCACTCCATGAGTGCCGATGAATGCGAACTTCAACGCAACCTCCTGGGGATCGTGCGCCCTGCTGGATGTTGACTCAGCCGGCGATACCCTCTCCGCCATCGATTCCGAGCACGTTCCCGGTGAGCCAAGCCATGTCGGGGTGAGCCAAAACCCCGATCGCCTTGGCCACATCCTCCGGAGTGGTGAGCCGCTTGTACGGATTGGCGCGGATAGCCCAGTCGATCATTTCCTCGCTGCCCGGGATCCTGCGCAGCGCCGGCGTATCGGTGACCCCAGCGCGGATGGCGTTGGCGGTAATTGCGTGCGGGGCGAGCTCGAGTGAAAGTTGCCTGATGTGGGATTCGAGCGCTGCCTTGGCCGCCGAGGTCGGCCCGTAGGTGGGCCAGACGCGCTCTCCGCCCTTGCTGCTCATGGCGTAAATTCGGCCCTCCTCGCGCATCAGGCCGGCTGCAACGAGGTCTTGGGCCCAGTAGACCAGCGAATTGGCCATCACGTCGAGGGTCATTTCCATCTGACGCTGGCTGACAGCCTCCTTGGGCTCGAACCCGATGTATGGCTTCAGTGTGGCGAAGGCAATCGAGTGCAGGAAGACGCGCACCATGCCGTCGTCTTGGACATGCTGCTTCATGTCGGCGATGGTCTCGTCACGCTTCTCCTGATCGGCGGCGTTTATGTTGTAAAGGACCACCTTGCTGCCGGCCGCCTCGATGTCTTGCCGCAGTGTCTCGGCAAGGTGAAGAGTCACCTTGCGATCGAAGTGGACTCCGAAAATATTCAGACCGCGGCGCGCCAGCTCGCGAGCTGTGGCGGCACCGAAGCCGCTGCTCGCTCCGAGAATCAGCGCCCAATCATCTGACGAGTAAACCAGCGTGTCTTTCATGAGGCTGACATTGAACGCTACGCGACCCCCAAACGCAAATCCCCGGCCGTTTGCACGGCCGGGGATCAAAAAGAAGCCTTCTAGCGGACGAAACTTGCTCTGCTCGCGGGCTCAGGCAGCGTGTTGAACCAGAGTATCCAGCCCCGAGCGGACCCTGTCGGGATTGACCTTCAAGTACTCGCAGATCTGCTCGAACCAGGGGCC
>JAUWTE010000324.1 GCA_030609765.1 Acidobacteriota bacterium | reverse complement strand
GGCGTGCGCATTCCGCTGCGCTATCCGATCGTCGAACTCCTTGCCGCCGCGCTCACGGTGCTCGCGGTCCGTTTCGCCGCGACCCCGTCGGCAGTGCTGATCCAGCTCGTCTTCGTGCTGGGGCTCCTGGCCGTGGTCTTCATCGACCTCGACCACCGCATCATCCCGGACCGCATCACACTGCCCGGGATCGCGCTGGGGCTTCTGTGGGCGCTGATTGGGCCGCTGCCGCTGTTGGACTCGGTGCTGGGGATCCTCGCCGGCGGGGGCGGGCTGTTCCTGATCGCCGTGGGCTACCAGCGGTTCACCGGCCGCGAGGGGTTGGGGATGGGGGATGTCAAGCTGATGGCCATGGTGGGTGCCTTCTTGGGCTGGCAGGGGGCTCTTGCGACCGTGCTCTTCGGGTCGCTGGCGGGCTCCCTCGTTGGCCTCGGCCTGATGGTCGGCGGTCGAGGCAATCGCCTAACTGCCCTGCCATTTGGCACTTTCCTCGCCCCGGCCGCATGGGTGGTGCTCTTCGCCGGGAAGGCGCTGTGGGCACGCTACCTGGCCCTGCTGATGGCCGCGTGAGGCGCGGTCCGCGGCGCGGCCAGCAACGACGCAGCCCGCACACCCGTCTGAGAGAGGATTCGAATTCTCGGTCGGGGAGGCTCAGGTTCCCGACCGGAGGCGTCGATATCTCTTCTGGGACACATGAGTGCGGGAGGGCACGTCCGGCAACAGACCCACAATCTCGGACAAGGAGGGTAATTGTCCCGTGTTCGGCACACGCAAACAAACCAAGGTCGGACTTGACATCGGGGCCAGCACGATCAAGGCGGTCGAGATCGAAATGCAGGGGTCGGACATTCACCTGCTGAATTTCGGCGTGACCGCGCTGGACCCCGAGACGATTGTCGACGGCGAGATCATGGACCGCCAGATGGTGGTCGAGACGATCCAGAACCTCTTCGAATCGAGTGGTATCAAGCGCAAACGTGTGATTGCCGGCATTCACGGTCGCGGCGTGATCGTGAAGAAGATCGTCATGGAGCGCCTGCCCGAACAGGACGCGTCCGAGGCGATCTACTGGGAAGCCGAGCAACACGTGCCCTATGACATCAACGATGTCTCCCTCGACTTCGAAATCCTGGGCGTCGACATGGGGCCGAAACAGATGCAGGTGCTCCTCGTCGCGGCCAAGCGGGATCTGATCTTGAACCTCGCGGACATCATCCGTGAGGCCGGCTTGGCCCCGGAGGCCGTCGACGTCAACTCATTCGCGGTGCAGAACGTCGTGGAAATGTCCCACGAGCTGCGCCCCGAGGAAGTCGCCGCCCTCCTCGACGTGGGCGCCGAGATCATCAACCTGAACATCGTGCGTGATGGCATCCCGCTCTACACGCAGGACATCGCGGCGGGTGTCAACAACATCATCCGCGCCGTGCAGAAGAAGTTCCAGGTCAGTCGCGAAGAAGCGGTCGAGGAAATCGAGGTCGGGGGCAGCAAGTTGGATATCAAGCCCCTCATCGAAAGTTTCTGCAAGGACATCGCCCAGAACCTGGAGAAGTCGGCCACGTACCTGAAGACCTCGGGAGATGCCGAGCAGCTCGACAAGATCTTCCTGTCCGGAGGCGGCGCCCGGATCCCCGGGTTTGTCGATACCCTCGCGCGAGTTCAGACGCTGCCTGTCGATCTCGTCAACCCGTTGCGACGCGTTCAGTATGCCCCCGAGCTATTCGCCGGAAGCGATCCGGAACAGCTGGCTCCGCAGCTCACGGTCAGTATGGGGCTCGCACTCAGAAAGGGACGTCAGCGGTGATCAGCGTCAATCTTCTACCCAAGGAGGAGCGCAGCGAAGAACGACAGATCGTTGCTGCTCCACGCAAGAAGTTTCTGCTTCCGCTTGCCGCCATTGTCGCTGTGGTTGTGCCCCTGACCGCGCTCTACCTCATGCAGATGGCTCGTATCCAGAGCCTGAAAAGCGACATCCTCGTCGCCGAGCAGGAAAGCCAGCGGCTGAAGCCACAGATCGAGAAGATCAACCAGCTCATGCGCAAGCGCGAGGATCTCAACCTTCGACTCAACCTGGTCCGGGATCTGAATCAGGCGCGTACGATGCCCGTGCAACTCCTCGACGAGTTGTCGATGCAGGTGCCGAACCACCTGTGGATGACCAAGGTGACCCAGAACGGTCCCGGGGCCATGACCCTCGAAGGGGTAACCTTCTCCAATCTGGTCGTCGCGGACCTGATGAGTCGCCTGGAGCGGACGGATCTCTATACGGACGTGGACCTGACGGTCGCGGAGAGGAAAACGCTCAGCGGCGAGCGCGTGATTGCCTTCGGGCTGACGACCCGGGTGAGTCGCTAGAGCCACCGACATCCGTCGGGCTGGGGAGCATACAGCATGGACCTCAATGACCCCAAGATCGCCAAGCTCTTCCTACTGGGAGCCGGTGTGGCGGGCTTGCTCTACCTCTACTTCGGCACCAACGTGCTGCCCTTCTCCTACCGAGTACAGGCCAGCGAGCTGAGCGAGCTGAAGGAGCGCTACGAGACCCTCAGCCTCGAGGTCAACCGAGCGCGCCAATCGGCCAAGCACCTGCCCCATCTGGAAGCGGAATACGAGGCGCTGCAGCACAAGTGGGACGAGGCCAACCAGCTGCTGCCGACCGAGAAGCAGGTCGCCAGCCTGCTGCGCGAGATCTCCTTCCGCGGTCAGAGCTGCGGCGTCGAGTTCGTATTGTTCAGGCCGCTGCCGCCTGTGGCCGGGGAGTTCTACACTGAGCATCCGCTCGATCTGCGCGTCGAGGGCGGCTACCACGAGATGGCTGCGTTTCTCAACGAGCTCGCCTCGATGACGCGCATCGTCAGCGTGCGCAACCTCGAGATCGAGCAGATACCGCCGCAGGACCAGGAGCCCGATGTTGCCCGCGCGCACTTCACTGCGGTGGCCTACACGCTGGGTATCAGTTCCGAGGCGGCACCGCCCGCAGAGGATAACAACGCCATGGCCAAGGGCGTCGAGCGGATCACCGGGCGCTCGCAACGCTCGTCGGGCGGGACGCGCTCGGGAACACATGGAGGGGGCAGCGAATGAGAGGTCTGCTAGTCGTGGCGTTGCTTGCCCTGAGCAGTCCCGCGTGGGGGAACACCGTTCCCCTGGACAGCGCGGAGAACTCCGCCACCCCGGTGGATTCACTGATGATGGACATCGGGGAGGTCCTCGACGATCTCCTCACATCACAGCCCTACTTCTATCAGAGCGCCGGGATGCGCGATCCTTTCAAATCGCTGCTAGATGGTGAGGGGAGTTCGTCGGAAGGCGGACTCCACGGCATCGAAGACCTGATCGTCGTCGGGATCCTCTGGGCCGAGCACGACCGGTTCGCGCTCGTCGAGACGCACCGGGGTCAGCATATGATCCTGCGCCAGGGCGATCCCATTCGCAACGGTCGTGTCATCGAGGTGCTCCTCAACGGACTCAAAGTGCGCTACAGCCACTACGGGGTGGTCAAGACCGTCACCCTGACGGTGGAATCGGGTGCGGAGGAAAAAGATGAGCGCTAGAACAAGCTTGTGGTGGTGGTTGCTCGCCGGGCTCATGGTTTGCTTCGCGGGGGCCACGAATGCCGAGGAGGTCGCGATCGGCGCCGAGAACGACAACTCGGGCGAACCATTGATCGGCCATCTTCTCGAGGCACAGACGACGACCCATCCCGGAGGAGGCGCATCCCTCTACATCGTGGGGGAGGAGAAGCTCACCTACGATGTCTTCCTGCTGGAAGATCCCTACCGTGTCGTCATCGACCTAGTCGGTGTCCCCACGCCGTTGGCGGTGTCGGCGCCGTCGGGCGAGAGCATTGTTCGGGACCTGCGCTACTCGCTGTGGAAGGAGAGCGCCAGCGAGCCGATCGTGCGCTACGTCTTTGAGACGTACGAGAAGCCCGAGTACCGCGTAGAGGTCTCCGGACACCAGCTGACCTTGTGGGTCGAGCCCGAGAATCTGCTGAGCCTGGAAGCGGGGGCCAAGTCCCAGGCGCCGGCCCCCACCGAGGCATCGCCGATCTCGAGCAGTGCGACTTCCGAAGAGGCAGAGGGCGCATTCGACCAGTCCTGGAACGCAACCGCTGGGACGAGCGAAACCCCGGAAGCAGCTTGGGACTCGAGCGACGACCTCGTGGGCCCCCTCACGTGGGCCAGCAGCGATCCGCTCGGCGAGCCGAGCTGGGCGATGCTCGTGCCGATGTCCGAGCCCGCGAGCCCCGAGCCGCTGGTCTCACAGTCCACGCCGTCCGCGTCGACCGCGGAGGGCGCCGGTGAAGGGACGGCCAGCACAGGTTTCGTCGAGCCAGTCGATCCCACCGGCGATGGATGTCCGCAGGTGTGGGGGGATGCGGTCCTCGTCACGCTGCCGGAGTGGGAGAAGGTCCCGTTGGAGGAGACTACGGGCCCTGGACCGTGGGAGCCCTACCTGCGGATCGCCGAGCGCGAGGTGCCCGATGCCGGTATCGCCGAGCTGAGCGAGACCGAGACGTATGCCGCTGAACGTGATGCGTACGCCGCCGTGTCCGATGAGCCCTTTGAGACTGAGCCCGAGACCTTCGCCGCCCAACCCGAGACATAT
>JAUWTE010000200.1 GCA_030609765.1 Acidobacteriota bacterium | reverse complement strand
GGTCAGGCCCACGATCCGGATCGTGATCCAGCGTTTGATCCAAATGATTCTTGCTCAATTCCCTAGCCCTTGCCGCGGCGGTGGGCGGTAACTGGTACCTGAGTCGGGTTATCAGCGCCTCGCCCCTCAAGAGTGCCACAGCTAATCTCATGATCGCACGATGTAGCTTGCGAGCTAAGCCCGTCTTGGCGAGGCCCCCCCGCTGCAGGATACTCCCCTGCATGTCACGAATGGAAACCAGCTATCTTGGACGATGGATTTGGCTGTTCCCTGCAACCTACCTGGTTCACCTCGGCGAAGAGGTCTGGGGAGGAGAGGGCTACGCAGCCTGGATCTCCCGCTTGACCGGGAGCCCGTTCCCTCGCAGCACGTTGCTGCTCCTGAACGCCCTGTTGCTTGTGGGCATGATCCTGGTTCTCTCCGAAGCCCAGCGGCGCGGAGCACTGTGTTGGGTCGTCATCGCGATCGGCACGGCGGTCCTGGGCAACTCGGTGCTGCACCTGGGGATGAGTCTGGTGACCCGGACCTATTCCCCCGGCCTGATCACCGGCACGCTGCTGTGGCTTCCCCTCGGCCTCTACTCGATCTGGCGAGGATTCGCGCGGGGCAAGCGATCCGATCTTTGGCTGGGCATTGTCATCGGACTTGTGGCGACGGTCCTGATCTCTCTGGTTGCCCTCAACCCCCGGCTGCTCCCCGCCTTCCTCAGGTGACAGGGGCGGCCCGCGAGGAGGCCCCTACGACGCAGCTCCCTCCGCCGCCCTGGGCAGTCGCATGTAGAAGGTCCTCAAGACGAGCCAGATCAGCGAAGCGATGATCAAGATGATGAATCCCATCAACGTCGATAGGAACGACTCGTAGAGTCCCAGATACACCAGGCGCGGGCTGACCGTCGGAGCGTCGGCAATTACTCGGAGGGCTTTGGTGATCCCCGAGAACTGTCCGAAGAGCCCCAGGACGGCCGCAAAGCCTCCCCAGAAGAGGATCGTGTTGATCCCCGCCTGCAGCGCGGGTCCCTTGGTGGCTCCTGTCTGCACGAGCTGAGTGAATCGGTAGATCGTGAGCCCGATGATCACGAGCGTCAGAAGCACCAGTGGAGGTGCCGTGGATCCTGCCTGTGCGAATAGCCGTAACATAACAGCCTCCCTTCTAGTGTTTTGAGATTCGGGGCCGCAGGAGTAGGGCGGCCTCGGCCTGCTCGATTGCCGCAACACGCGCCACAAGCACCATCCAGGTCAGTGCCAGGAGCATGGCTGCGATCATGCTGAAGCACAGCGTCGCCGAGCTCTTCAGCATCCAGTCGAACAAATAGATGCCAGAGCGCTCCATGTCGTCCAGAGTCCTGGTGACGACCAGAAAAAGCCCGACCCAGGCGCCCCCGAATCCGAGCAGAAGCTCGACGATAGCGAAGACAATGAGCGGGTTCAGACCGGAGCGCAAACGGCGTGTGTCATGGTCTTTCTTGATGAACAGGGAGTAGATACGCGTCGCGCCGATGAGAAACCCGATGGCGGCGAAAACGAGGATGGGCCAGGCGAAGGAGCTCATGCCGGAGAGCAATCTGCCCCCGATCAGTGGCTGACCGCCGACGACCACCGCGAACACGACCAGGACAGCGAGCAGGCCCCTCTCCCAGCGCGAACGTGCCTGCTCGGAAAGCCCGTCGAGCACGCGCTTCACCGCCGTGCTGTGCACTGCCACCAGGTCCTGGAGGGCCTCATCGGAGGGGCCGAAGTGCTCGAGTGTCCGCTGCTCTGCCTCGTCCTCCGAGAGCCCCTCCGAGACACACGCCTGATACATGTCTTCCATGTCCGCCGCGATCTCCAGAAGCACCCGGGAGCGGGCCGGCTGCGGGATGGCCAGAGCACCGGCGATTCTCGTGAGAGCGTCATTGAAGCGCGTCATGACTTGCCCCTCTCGATCACTGTCAACAGGCGCTCGCTGAACGCCTTCCAGGAGGTCCGGAGGTCTCCGAGGTATCGCCTGCCCCGATCCGTCAGCTCATAGCTCTTGCGTTTTCCCCTCGGGCCTTCGTCCGACCAGGCTCCGCAAATGAGCTTGTTCTTCTCCAGCTTGTGGAGAATGGGATAGAGGGTGCCGTGCTTGAAACCGAAAATGCCCGCGCCGCGCTCCTCGATATCGATGGCGAGCTCGTAGCCGTGCTTGGGACCGCGCTCGAGCGCCGAGAGAATCAGCAGCTCGTTGCAGCTACGCGTCAGGTTCTGGGTTTCCACCGTTGCTTTGGCCATGGGGGTATCCGGACTCCCTCCTCAGGTAGCCTCCTCCTCGAGCGCCAGAAGCATGGCGATACAGAGTAGGTGTCGCATCCCTTTTCTCCTCGTGGGGAGCAGGAGGTTCTTCAAGTCTCTCGCCCTCGGTGCCACGGAGATTTGTGGCGGTTCCGCTACTCAGATCAATATGTCGAGGTTCTTCATGTAGATACTCGATATATTGAGACTCTATATAAGCAGGTGCCCCCGGTCAAGGGAAAGGGGTTTGTAATACCATTCTCCGTGCTCAGTGCTCCCCGAACGGCATTGGGGCTTTGCTGGATTTCAGGTACACCGAAGGAGTGCGGGAATGACAAATGACGCCCAGGGCGTTCTCGTCATCTATACCGGTGGGACCATCGGCAGCCTTCCCGAGGATCCACAGGACCCACTCAGCCCCCTCGTGCCCAAGAAGCTCGACGAGGTGATGAGCCGGCTGCCGAACTACGACGCGGCGAACAGCAGGATCACTCTCGCCGGTAGCTGGGTTCGTCTGGCAACACATTCCTGGGAGACACCGGTCGATTCATCGAACATGACGTTCGGCGATTGGCAGAGCCTGGCCACACTCATCGAGGCCAATTACGACTCCTACGAAGGATTCGTCGTCCTCCATGGCACCGACACTTTGGCCTACACAGCTTCAGCGCTGGCCTTCATGCTCGACAATCTCGGCAAGCCGGTAGTGCTCACGGGCTCCCAGCGCCCGATTGCTGAGACCCGCTCCGATGCCGTTCAGAACTTCGTCACCGCGATCGAGATTGCCGCAGCGAAATCGTTGGGTGGAGTGGTGGTCCCGGAGGTCTGCGTGTTCTTTCGCGACCACTTGCTGCGCGGCTGTCGCACCACGAAGCTGAGCGCGAATGCATACGGCGCGTTCAGCTCGCCCAACTATCCCTATTTCGGCCATGCCGGTGAGCACATCCGCATTCTCGAAACTCTGCTCCGTCCGCTCCCTGATGGCCCGCTGAGGGTCCGACACGAGCTCGAGTCCAACATCGCCTCGCTGGATATTTTCCCTGGAATGAGCACCGCTCTGCTGAGGAACATCCTGACCACCCGAGGCTTGAAAGGTCTCGTGATGCAGGCTTTCGGCATTGGCAATGCCCCCACGACCCCCGAGTTTCTCGACGCCATTGCCGATGCCGTCGAGGACGGGAAGGTCATCCTGGACATCACCCAATGCCGCTCTGGGGAAGTAGATCTCGGCCTGTACGAGGTGAGCGCCGGGTTGCTCGCGCGCGGCGTCATCAGCGGCCTGGACCTGACACCCGAGGCAGCTCTCACAAAGCTGGCCTTCGTGCTCGGTCAGGAACCGGACGCCGATCGGGCCGCCGACATGCTTCAGATCGACCTCAAAGGGGAGCAGAGCAAGAGCATCTTCAACATTCACTTCCCGGGCGGGGAGGTTGCCGGTGAGGGGGAGGCTCCGGTATCCACCAACCAAGCCACTCCTATGGTGGAGGGGCGTCGATACGACCCCACGAAGCTGCAGAAAGCTCTGCTCCGTGTCATGGGACTGAAGACCCTCGATGGAAGCGCGGGGAAGATAACGCTGCGAGCCTTCCTGGACCTTCCCGAGGCCGGCCAACATCCGCCCGCGGAGGCCCCGCACTTCTTGGGCGAGGGCTCGAAGATGTACCATCCGGCCGGCGGCCCCGAGAGCATATTCTTCGAGATTGACGACGCGGCGCGGCAGTTCGTGTCGGGATCCTCGAGTCACGCGCTGACGATTGTGAGCCTGGCGGAACCGATGCGGTGGGCAAAGGCGAATATCGCGCTTGTTGTCGCCGCCTCGTAGGAAACGCGGCACTTCTGGGCGGAGGATTGCTGATGACGGAGTACTCGACGTTCAGGCTGGCAGCCATACAGGCGGCGCCGGTTTACTTCGACCGGGAGGCATCGACCGAGAAAGCCTGCAGGCTGATCGAGCAGGCGGGTGCCGAAGGGGCGACGATCGCCGCGTTTGGTGAGACCTGGTTGCCCGGCTACCCCTTCTATCTGTGGACCTCGAAGTTCGACGAGAATCTGTGGCGGGCGTCGGCGGTGTACCTGGAGAATGCCGTCGAGATTCCGAGCCCGACGACCGACCGGCTCTGCGCATCGGCGAAGACTGCCGGCATCGATGTCGTTATCGGGGTGGTCGAGCGCGACGCCGAAACGAAGGGCACGGCCTACTGCACGCTCCTTTTCATCGGCAGGGAAGGGGAGATCCTCGGCCGACACCGCAAGCTCAAGCCGACACACCGTGAGCGCACGCTGTGGGGCGAGGGGGATGGATCGGGTCTTACCGTCTACGAGCGTTCCTATGGCAGGATCAGCGGTCTCGCGTGTTGGGAGCACAACATGATGCTTCCCGGCTACGTGCTGGCCTCGCAGGGCACACAGATCCACGTGGCCGCCTGGCCCGGTGCCGAGGGTGAGGCCCCGCCGGCCCCCAAATCCGTCTGGAGTCGCCAGCTCCTCCTGTCGCGGGCCTTCGCCTCGCAGGCCGGTGCCTACGTGATTCTGGCGGCAGGCCTCATCATTCCCGACGATCTGCCCGAGCCGTACCGAGGCTGGGCCTACCCGAGCTCGGGAGATAGCTGCATCATCGATCCTCGTGGCGAGGTAATCGCAGGGCCGGTCGAGGGAGAGACCATCCTCATCGCCGAGGGTTCGACGGAACACGTGCGCGCGGCCAAGGCCGCCTGCGACGTGGCGGGCCACTACTCGCGGCCGGATATCTTCCAGCTCCGTGTGAATCGCAGCCCCCATCGTTGCGTGGCGGAGATGGAAGCTCCAGACACGACCGACGAGCCCCTTGACGATGGGGCGGGCGATCCTGAGACTCCGGAATGATGATCAGTCACCTGGTTTTGAGCGTACTTCTGAGTGCCGCCGCGGCGGTACGGCCCGCGGTGGGAGCACAGAATCCTTCCCAGAGCGGGAAGATCTACCAGGCGTTTCCCTCCGAAGTCGATCCTGAAGCCCACTACGTCTTCTATCTCCACGGTCGCATCATCGAAGACGAGGGCGTGCGGCCCACCCATCCGCGGTTCGGCGTCTACGAGTATGAGGCCATCCTCGAAGAGCTTGCCGGAAATGGCCTCGAGGTCATCAGTGAGGTGCGCCCGCCCAGCGCTGACCCGGGCGAGTATGCCCGCAGGACCGCACAACAGGTTCGCGAGCTGATCGCCGCCGGAGTTCCCGAGGATCACATTACGGTGATGGGCTTTTCCAAGGGTGGGGCGATCGCGATTCTCACCTCGTGGGAGCTGCAGGAGCCGGCGGTGAGGTTTGTCTGGCTCGCTGCCTGCGGTGATTGGGCCTTCCGAATGTCTGCGCTGGTGCCGGCAGGTCGCATTCTCTCCATCCATGAGGCGAGCGACGATCTCGGCGTTTCCTGTGAGCCATTGTTCGTTCGATCCGACCTGATCGAAGGGAAGGAAGTTCGTATCGATACCGGCGAACGGCATGGGGCCTTCTACCGTCCGATTCCGGAATGGATCGCTCCGGTGGTCGAATGGGCCCGGCCTAAGGCCGGCCCGGGCGGATCGCCGGCCGCTGAATCGGGGGGAGAGGTGCCGGCCGCGAACCCGGCCATGGAACAGGGGGCATCCTCACGCCAGGAGCAGGTGCCGGAATGGGCTACTCTGCTGGGGTACGAAGAAGATGAGCTGTTCAGTATCCACACTGGCCGCTTCGGCTACCCATATGTGCTTGTCGTCATCAATGGTGTCCCCTTCGACCTCCCCTTCGACACGGGCAATATGGTGGGTCTCAACCTGGGACTCGAGGAGATCGGCGACCTCGGGTTGCAGACGGCTGAAAGCTGGAGTCGCTTGAGCTCCGATGGCCGGGTCGTCGGCACCTTCAGCAGCTTCTCCGGTGCCACTGTGGAGGTATGGGGAGAGGTGTGGCGCGACCAGCAAGTGTTCGAGTTC
>JAUWTE010000454.1 GCA_030609765.1 Acidobacteriota bacterium | reverse complement strand
CGCGACCCGATGAGAAACCCGGGCTAGCGACCGCGCCAGATCTTCCACCGATCGACGATGTCGTCGCCCCTGACAACCTGATAGTCGTCGAAGCAGGATACGGTCAGGCACGAGTGGTTGGGTAGGATTCGCAGCTTGCTTCCGACCGCCAGCTCGCGGTTGACGATACCGTGCTCCTGGCTGACAGAAACGACCCGGAGGTCGGGGTCGAGAGCTTTGCTCCCGGGGTCGCTGAAGACTCGCCCCATGCTCGGCACCTCGTCATGCTTCGGGCCGGGGTCCTTCGACAGTGCCAGGGCACCGGCGTCGATCACGCTGTGGTCGGCGTGGCTGGATACGACACTCGCCAGCACTGTTACAGCGCATTCATCGATGCTGCAGGATCCGAGCACGTGCTGGGTATAGTCGAAGAGCGCGTAGTTTCCTGGGCGAGCCTCGGTGACCCCATCGAGGTCATGCGCGTGCGTCATTGCCGGGGTGGAGCCGACACTGATGCCGCGAACCTCGATGCCGCTCGATCCCAATCGCTCCGCAAGCTCGACCATGATGACGCGTTCCTGCTCCGCAATGGCGGCGATCTCGTCGCTATCCTGGCCGTAATACGCATCACCGGAATGACTCAGGATGCCCTCGAAGATCAGCCCGCTGCTCGCGGCGATGTCGCCCGCGAGTCGCAGGGAGGATTCGGCCCGCGGGTCCACGCCGGCCCGATGGTAGCCGCAGTCCACCTTGATCCACACGTGAATAGGGTTCTCTCGGGGGGGCAGAGACGACAATGCAGCCAGCGCCTTTTCAGAGTCGATGACAAAGCCGAGCCGGGATCTCGCTGCCAAATCGAGGGCCTCCGGCAGGCGCGACAGGACCAGAGGGAATGCCCACGTCAGGTCGTTGAAGCCGTGATCGGCGAAGACCCTAGCCTCGTAGAGGGTCGAGACGGTAAGGCCGGCGATTCCCCCCTGGCGCTGCAGCTTCGCGATCTCGATGCACTTGTGAGTCTTGATGTGCGGCCGCAGCGCCACCCCCAGCCGTTCCACCCGTTGAGACATTCTTCCCAGGTTGCTCTCCAGTACATCGAGATCGAGCAACAATGCTGGAGTCGGGAGCGCCTCGATTCGGGTCACCGTTCTTCTGCTGCCTCTGGGTCCATGACCTCCTCGACGAGGTCATCCAGCCATACACCGGGCTCGAAGTAGCTGTCCTTCCAAGTTGGATGGATTGCGTCCAGAAGCTCGGCGAGGCCGTGGCCGATGCCGTAAAACGAGGTGGGGTCGCCCGCACCCATCGAGGTGGAGCTACGAATCATCCAAAAGTGGGTCCGCATGACCTCTTCCCAGACACGCGGGTACGACATGTTGCCCTGCAGAGTTCCGAAGCCGGGAACCGGCCGAAACTGGCCGCGGTTCTCCATGTCCGCGGCGATCAAGGAGACCCTCACTTGGCTGTAGCGAGCGACACCTTCCTTCCACGTCTGGTAGCGGAAGTAGCTGTACGCCTCCTCGCCGTACTTGAGCGTGACAATGGTCTTGAAGTTCTGCAGCGCCGCCCATGAAGTCTCGGCCAGGAAGGTTCTCTGCACGGCGCGAGGAAGTGTCCGCGATCTTGTCCAGAAGTCGTACAGTGCTTGCCCGAGTAGATGGATGGCGTGGCCGATGTCCTTGTCGCCATAGGCGAAGGGGTAGTCGAGTTGCAGCGATGGATAGACCGCCCGGCCCATCGATAGGCCGCGTACCTTGGCAGCCTCGTCTCGACTCATTTGCAGCAAGTGGAACCACTCGTGGACCAGGGTGAGGGCCCACTCGTTGGGGCTCTCCTCGCGGGCACGCCATGCCCCGGTGATTGCGGTTGGTACGCCCTCAATCGGAAATGCTGCACGCAGGGCTGGTGGCAAGGTGCGCGGCCTGCGGTAAATTGGCCTGCCGAGAAACCTCTGATCGGTCTCCCTGAACTCCCCGGTAGGTCGCCATGTGGGCGGTACGTTCACCAGAAACTCGTATTCCTCGTCAATGAGGAGCACCGTCAACGGAATCGACGCCCATCCTTGCCAGATCTGCGTCCCCGCCATCGAGACGAGCGCGAAGGCCTCGCGCAGCACAAGGAGCTGGTCGGCAGAGAGCTCGTCATCAGCGGCCGGGCTAGCCGTGGCACGTGGCGGGGCACTGGCAGCCAAGGTGGAGGCGAGCACTGTGAGGCACACTATGGACAGCCAAGTCCTCGATCTTGTCGATTGGGGACGGTCGGCAACGCTGGTTCTTGCTCGATTGTGGTCCGAAATCACTTTGGGCAACTCGCGTCGGGCCGGGGATTTGGTTTGGTGACGGTCCGCGAGGGGAGGCGTAGCATGATGGCTGCGCGCGCATCGTATTCTATGAGAACGCGTCGTTTGATCCAGTAAACGTTAGCATCCTGATCGTTCGGTTGCCTTGCCAATCGACAATTGAGCCTCACCCCATGACCGATACCGTCGAGCGTCTGAGTCGCTACCGTGAGCTGGTAGATGATTGGCCAGCCTTCATTGAATCGTGCCGGAGACCCTTGCCGACGGTCGTATGGGCCAACCCTTTGCGGCAGAGGGCGCTCCTGAGCTTGGGTTCGTCCGGAGCCTCCGACCTCTCCGCCGGCCCTGACCTCTCCGCCGGCTCTGACCTCCTTACCGCAACGAGCATACTGGCCGAGCGGCTCGGGGCCCTCAGCTACTCATCTCGACCCGTGGATTGGTATCCGGGGGCCCTGCGCGTGTTCGGGATCGACAAGCCCGGCAAGACCCTCGAGTTCTACCAGGGGCTTTATCACGTGCAGGAGGAGATCTCTCTTGTGCCCGCGCTGCTCCTGGATGCCCAGCCGGGGGAGCGGGTGCTCGACCTGTGCGCAGCTCCAGGGGGCAAGACCGCTCAGATTGCTTGCCACATGGAAAACACCGGCACGCTGGTTGCCAACGACATCAGACCGAACCGGTTGAGGGCGTTGCGGTCGAACTGCGAACGGCTCGGCCTTCTCAACGTGGCGGTCACCTCGAACGATGGCACCCGGTTTCCGCTGGAAGTGGGTCAGTTCGACAGGGTGCTGCTCGACGTGCCCTGCTCCTGTGAGGGCAACGTCCGGCAATCAGGCCGGATTCCCTTCGAGCAAGCGGGCGGGGTGAGAGGAAGAGCAGGCCTGCAGGCGACCTTGTTGGGTCGCGCATGGAAGCTCCTGTCGCCAGGTGGCGTGCTGGTCTATTCGACCTGTACGTTCGCGCCCGAGGAAAACGAGCTCGTGCTCGACTACGTGCTCGGTGAGGACGCCACGATCGAGCCGGTCGAGATCGAAGGCCTGCGCGCGAGTGCGGGAGTCACCGAGTGGAGCGGCAACAGCCTGCGTCCCGATTGTCGCAACGTGGCGCGGTTCTGGCCCCACCTGAATGACACCGGCGGCTTTGCGGCCGCCCGCATCCGCAAGACGGAGGAAGCCCGATGAGCGAGCACTTCATT
>JAUWTE010000340.1 GCA_030609765.1 Acidobacteriota bacterium | reverse complement strand
TGCCACCATACGCTGTTGCGGCGACGAGATTCGGGGCCGGGTACGCGGCGAGCCCTACGACCCCGAGCGCCACACCCTGCACACGGAGATCAAAGCGATCACCTACCACGATATGCGTGTGGAGTGCCACGATGGTGTGTGGAGAACCACGGTGATCGTGGACGTTTGACCCACGCCCCCACCAGTGCCGCTCACGGGTGCTGCCGTACTATCCTGGGGTGCAGGTGCCTCGATTCTGAGCATCGTGAGCCGGAGGACATGGCACAGCATCAGCAGGTCCAGCTCGAGCAGGTTTCGGAGTTCGTCTGGGAGATCCCACGGACCGGGGGGATGCGTGTACCGGGGCGTATCTTTGCCAGCTCGAAGCTCATGCGGGAGATCGAGCGGGACCGGAGCCCCTGGCAGGTAGCCAACGTCGCCCATTTGCCGGGCATCGTGAACGCCTCACTGGCGATGCCCGATATCCACTGGGGATATGGCTTTCCCATAGGCGGCGTTGCGGCCACCGATCCGCTCGAGGGCGGGGTCATCTCGCCTGGCGGTGTGGGCTATGACATCAATTGCGGCGTGCGGGTGCTGAGTACGTACCTCACACACGAGGACGTCAAGGACCACATCCAGCTTCTCATCGACGCCCTCTTCGCCACCGTGCCCACAGGGGTCGGTTCCTCACATGCCATCAAGTCACTATCACGAGGCGAGATGAACCGGCTGCTCGTCGAGGGTGCCGAGTACGTCGTCAGGCAGCGCGGCATGGGTTCCGAGTCCGACCTGCTGCACACCGAAGAAGGTGGCCGGCTGGATGGCGCCGATCCCTCGGTAGTTTCCGATCGGGCGATCGAGCGCGGCCGCAAGCAGGTGGGAACGCTGGGCTCGGGGAACCACTTCCTCGAAATCGGCGTGGCCGACGAGATTTTCCTTCCCTCGGTCGCCAGCCGGTTGGGGGTCGAGCTGGGCACGGTCTGCGTTCTGATTCACTGCGGCTCGCGCGGCTTTGGCTACCAGGTTTGCGATGACTACTTGTCGGTGATGAACCGGGCCGTGAGCAAATACGGCATCGAGCTGCCCGATCGGCAGCTCTGCAGTGCTCCTGTCGACTCTGACGAAGGGCAGTCCTATCTGAAGGCAATGGCGTGCGCCGCCAACTACGCCTGGGCCAACCGGCAGACCATCACGCACCTGACGCGCCAGACCTTCATGGAGGTTTTCAACATGGGGCCCGGGGACCTCGGCATGAACCTCATCTACGACGTTTGCCACAACATCGCCAAGTTCGAAGAGCACGATGTCGATGGCAGCCCGCGGCGCCTCTGTGTGCACCGCAAGGGCGCCACGCGAGCCTTCCCCGCCGGAGACCCGCGGATACCTGAGAGCCTGCGTGACATCGGCCAGCCGGTCTTGGTGCCGGGTGACATGGGACGCTACTCCTATGTCCTGATCGGAGCGCCGGGCTCGCTGACCCAGACCTTCGGCTCGACATGTCATGGCGCCGGGCGCATGATGAGCCGCAAGCAGGCGAAACGCGAGAGCAAAGGACGCAACCTGCTGGCCGAGATGGAGCAGCGCGGGGTGTTCGTGCGAGCCGCGGGGATGCGCACAGTGGCCGAGGAAATGCCGTACGCCTACAAGGATGTTGCCGACGTCGTCGATGTCATGGCCGGAGTCGGAGTATCTAAAAAGGTTTTTCGACTGAAGCCGATCGGGGTCATCAAGGGTTAGCAGGCCGTGGTGAAGGTGAGCCAGACCCGTCACACCTTCACCTCGGCCTGCCAGGGAGGTTTGCATGAGCCGTCCGATGTATTACGAAGATCGACCCGACAGCCCCGTCCGGGCGCCGCGCGGTCTGGAGCGAAGCTGCAAGACCTGGGATGCCGAAGCTGCCCTGCGGATGATGAGCAACAATCTCGATCCCGAGGTGGCGATCGACTGGCAGAAGCTCATCATCTATGGGGGTAGCGGCAGAGCAGCGCGTAACTGGCGCTGCTACCGACAGATTATCTCCGCTCTGCAGTCTCTGGAAGAGGACGAGACTCTGTGCGTGCAGTCGGGCAAGCCGGTTTACGTGGCGCGCACATGGAAGGAAGCGCCCCGCGTTCTGATCGCCAATTCCAACCTGGTACCCCACTGGGCTACCCAGGACGAGTTCGATCGGCTCGATGCCCTCGGGTTGATGATGTACGGGCAGATGACCGCCGGCTCCTGGATCTACATCGGCACGCAGGGAATTTTGCAGGGCACCTACGAGTCGTTGGCGGCACTGGCGCAGATAGAGTTCGGCCAGGATAGCCTCAAGGGTCGCTTCGTGCTCACCTCGGGCCTGGGGGGGATGAGCGGCGCGCAGCCGCTCGCCGGTACCATGAACGAGGCTGCCATTCTCATCGTCGAGGTTCGACCGGATCGTCTCGCCCGCAAGGTCGAAGAGGGATATTGCGACCGGAAGACCGCCGACCTCGATGAGGCACTGAGCTGGATCGAGGCGGCCAGGGACGCCGGGGAGGCTCTGTCGGTCGGGTTGCTCGGAAACGCCGCTGATGTTTATGCGGCGCTGGCGCAGCGCGGCGCCATCCCCGATGTCGTGACTGACCAGACGCCAGCGCACGACCTGCTCGACTACGTGCCTCGTGGTGATCTGGCGGAGCTCGACGAGCTGCGGGAATCCGATCCCGCCGAGTACAAGCGTCGCAGCCTCGAGACGATAGTGGCCCACACCGAGGCCATTCTCGCGCTGCAGGCGGCGGGCGCGGTTTGCTTCGACTATGGCAACAACCTGCGTGGCCAGGCCGAGGCTGCCGGCCTGCGGGTGCGCGATGACGACGGCAACTTTCTCTATCCCGGCTTCGTGCCCGCCTACATCCGGCCACTTTTTTGCCAGGGGAGGGGACCCTTCCGCTGGGCCTGCCTGTCAGGAGACGAGGCCGATCTGGCGGTACTGGACGACGAGATTCTGCGCCTCTTCCCTGATGACGCTGTGCTGGCGCGCTGGATCCGCCTCGCTCGTGAGCGCGTTCCCCAGCTCGGCTTGCCGTCGCGCATTTGCTGGCTCGGCTACGGCGAGCGGGCGAAGTTCGGCCTCGCGATCAACCGCTTGATCGCGGAGGGCAAGGTATCGGCACCAGTGGTCATCGGCAGGGACCATCTCGATTGTGGCTCGGTGGCATCTCCCAACCGGGAAACCGAGGCCATGCTCGACGGCTCCGATGCGATCGCCGACTGGCCGCTGCTGAACTTCGCCCTCAATGCGGTGTCGGGAGCCTCCTGGGTCTCCTTTCATCATGGTGGCGGCGTTGGCATGGGGTACGCCCTGCACGCGGGCATGGTGATCGTCGCCGACGGCACGGAGGAACGAGCCGGCCGACTCGAGCGCGTGCTCACCGTCGATCCCGGCATCGGTGTTGCCCGCCACGTCGACGCCGGCTACCCGGAGGCGCTGGAAACGGCTGATGGGCACGGCATCCGGATTCCCGCCCTCGACAAAAGCGAACAGTCGGCCGATGAGGATTAGGGGCGAGAAGGCCCAGCCCAAGCCAGACGCCACTTTGGTGATCACCGGCATTCGCCAGTGCCTCACCATGGCGGGGAACGGCTCTGGTCCCGCCTCCGGCGGGGCGCAGGAGGACGTCGGGGAGATCAACGATGCCGCCATCGCGGCGAACGACGGTACGCTCGTTTACGTCGGCCCGGCCAGCGGACTGCCCAAGGCGGTCCGTGTGGCACCCAACGCCACTCGCGTGGATGCGGAGCGCGGTGTCGTCATGCCGGGCTTCATCGATTCGCACACCCATCTGGTGTTTGCCGGCTGGCGGGCCAACGAGTTCGCACAGCGGATAGCCGGCGGCGGGTACCAGGAGATCCTCGCCGCGGGCGGAGGCATCCTGCAGACAGTCGAGGCCACCCGAGCTGCTTCCGAAGAGGAGTTGGTGGACCTCGCCGGCGAGAGGTTGCGCGGCATCATCGCAATGGGCACGACGACGGTCGAGGCAAAGAGCGGCTACGGTCTGAGCCTCGCTGACGAGGCGAAGATCTTGCGCGTTGTGAATCGTCTCGATGGTACGGGGCCGTGGGAGGTTGTCCCCACTCTTCTGGGGGCACATGCCGTCCCGCCGGAGTTCAAGGAGAACCGAGACGGCTACATCGACCTGGTCGTGGAGATGATCGACACGCTGGCCGACCGGGCCGAGTTCGTCGACGCCTTCTGCGAGGAAGGCGCGTTCACTGTCGACGAATGCCGCCGCGTCTTCACCGCCGGTCGCCGCGCGGGGCTAGGAATCAAGCTGCACGCAGACCAACTCTCCGACGGCGGCGGTGCCGCGCTCGCCGCGGAGATGGGAGCTACCTCCGCTGACCACCTCGACTGCATCTCCGCTGCCGGCATTGAAGCGATGGCACGGGAGGGTGTCATCGCGGTCATGTTGCCGGGAGTTCCGCTCTACCTCATGTCGCGCCGGCAGGCCCCGGCGGCGCGCCTGCAGGCTGCCGGTGTGCCGCTCGCACTGGCGACCGATTTCAACCCCG
>JAUWTE010000167.1 GCA_030609765.1 Acidobacteriota bacterium | reverse complement strand
GGTGCTGGTGCGGTACTCGGTCACCTGATCCACGCGGGCACGGGGATTGTAGTGCCGCATGTACTCCAGATCGCTGTGGCACTTCCCGCAGAACTCTGCCTCCCGTCCACGCTCCGGTGTCCCGACATATCCCTTGTCGGGGTCCATGGCGCGCTCGATGTCCTCGGAGAAACCCGGATCGGGGTTGCCGCCATGGCACCCCACGCACCCCAGGTCCAGCCCGTGATGCACATCCTGCTCCCAGTGAGCCAGGATGTCGGACTGCGCATCGTCGTCCTCCCCCAGAGCGCGGTGGCAGTTCTCACAGCTGGAGCTCGGACTCCCCGATCCCCCGCCCGCCTGCGCGGCGGCGGTGTCGGAAAGACCGGTTGCGAGGGCGACCACCAAGGCCAAGCCGACGAGCCCTTGCCCCAGGACGAGAAGCAGAACCGCCAGCGAGGCGCGCATACGATCCAGATTGCGCTGCGCGAATCTGCTCTGCAGAAACACCCCGAATAGCGCGAGGGCCGCTACTGGGATCAACCAGAAGGCGTGGTATCCCCAGGCGGTCATGACGAGAATATAGGCGAAGGCGAGCCAACCGATCGCGTGTCGGATCCAGGAATCCTCCTGGGGACGTCGGGCGGGGTCCAGGAAGGGGACCAGCAAGAGGATCACCCCCGCCACGCCAAAGGCCAGAACCACCCACGATTCGGTTTCGATTCCCAGAATCTCCCCGCCCGGCACGATCTTCAGGGTCTGGAACATGAACATGAAACACCACTCCGGCTTGATATTCGCGAACGCCGGAGCGAAGGGATCCGCTTTCTCGCCTAGCTCCCATGGAAAGAGGGATGCCAGACCGGCCAGACAGGCCAAGGCGACCAGCCAACCCGCAAGATCGCGGAGCATGAAGTTGGGAAAGAAGGGCATCGCCAGACGAAGGCCCTTCTTTCGCTCGACCGACGGGGGCACACTCATCCCCTGCTTCTGAACCAGGAACAGGTGGACCGTGAGGAAGACCGTCGTGAGGGCCGGCAGGATGGCCACGTGCCAGCCGTAGAAGCGCGACAGCGTCCCCCCGGTGACGTAGTCGCCGCCCCGCAGGAATCGCAGCATCCAGTGGCCGATGAAGGGCACGGAACCGGCCACGTCGGTTCCCACCCGTGTGGCAAAGTAGGCCAAGCGGTTCCACGGCAGCAGATATCCGCTGAAGCCAAAGGCAAGGGTCAGAACGAGCAAGACAACGCCGCTCATCCAGGTCAACTCCCGCGGTTTGCGGTATGAGCGGAGGAAGAAGACGCTGAACAGGTGCACGAAGGCGAGCCCGATCATGAGATTGGCCGACCAGGAGTGGATGCTGCGGATGAGCCACCCGAAGGGCACGGTGGTCATCAGGAACTGGACCGATTCGAAGGCCTCATCTGCCGATGGCCGGTAGTAGAGCATGAGGAGGATGCCCGTTGCGACCTGGACAAGAAACAGGAAGAGGGTCATGCCTCCCAGGTAGTACCAGAGGGTGTGCGCATGCACGGGAACCGACTTCTTCTTCAGAAGTCTCTGCACGCCATCCGCATCCAGCCTTTCCCCCAGCCAGCCAACGAGCCTGCTCATAGAGCCTCCCGACCTGCGTCTGCGTTCAAGATCTGGAAACGAAGATATCGTTGTCCTGCACGTTGACGACGAACGCCGTCAACGGCTTTGGAGGCGGGCCTGCAACGTTGATGCCATTGAAGTCGAAGAACCCGTTGTGGCAAGGGCACCAGAACCGGCGCTCCTCTGGGCGGTATTGCACCGTGCAGTCGAGATGCGTGCACAGGGCGGAGAAGGCCTTGTACTCTCCGGAGTCCAGACGGATGAGGATCCCCGGTGCGGATCCGAAGGCGAAGATCTTCCAGCCGGACCCCTCCAGTTCCTGAACCGTGCCGGCGAGCACCTGGCTGGTCGCCGCTTCGGGCACGCTGGGCGGGCTGATGAAGCGCAGGACCGGATAGGCGATCATCGCGACCAATCCGGCGGAGGCGGTTGCCAAGAGACCCTTGAGAAAGCCACGACGGGACTCATTGCTGGTTGCCACGCGTCAAAGCCCCCCTCTTTGTGAAACCTCGCCGTACGCTCCCGGAGATCCTCCCCGGTCGTCGCCCTGGTCTGCTACCCAGCTTGTACCACCTGCAGCCCGAGACCGCCACAGCGCAGAAGACCCTTTCATCGGGACGCGGGTCCGGAGAGAGTCCCCCAGGAAGATGTTATGTCCAGCGGCTGAGCTGGAAGGAAGTGGCCGAGGTCTTCTGGACGACCTGAGAGAATGTCTTGGGCTCGGTGGAGATGACGGTGTTCTGGAGCCTTGAGCAGATGTGCTCGGTTCCTGATCCTGGTCTACGCCAAGGGTCTCGCCGCAAGTGCAACTGTGGAGGGATTGAACAACATGGCGGAACTTGATCGTTGTCATACCCTTGGTAATTCGCCTGAACCGGTGACCCCCCACGTTTCTGCTGAGGAGGCGAGGTATCCTTGGCGACGGCCTCTTTCACGTTGCGTCTTGAGCTAGTCTGTGGGACAGCTTGCCTCGTCGGTCAGGGTTTCGTATCAGCAGGGAGGTCGATATGAATCACTGGAGATTCTGGATCGGGTTCGCAGTTCTTTCCGGGGTGCTCTTCCTGGTCGGCTGCAGTGAAGATGAAGACTGCCCCACGGTCCCCGCAGGGGCACCCGAGATCGCCTATGTCGGGTCCGGCACCTGTGGCGCCGCCGACTGCCACCAGGCCATCCACGAGGTATTCGCCGAGTCGGGCCACCCCTACAAGTTCACGCTGATTGAGGATGGTCAGCCACCAAGCTACCCGTGGGACAGCGAACACAACGGTGGCATCGGCGTGGTCGGCCCCCCCGGCGGCGCACCCTGGGACGACTACACGGGTGTGATCGGTGGTTATGGCTGGAAGTCGCGCTTTGTCCTTCCCGACGGCAATGTCGACATCGGCCCCGCCAAACAGTACAACTTCGAAACCGAGGAATGGGTCGCCTACAACGACGGCAGCCCGACGGAATACAACTACAGCTGTTTCAGGTGCCACACGACCGGCGCCGAGGACATCGGGGAGTGGAAGCCGGGGATCGAGGGCACCTTTGCTTTCGGCGGCGTCCAGTGTGAGGAGTGCCACGGAATGGGCAGTCAGCACGCATTCGACCCGCAGTTCTACCCGATGACGATCGATCGTTCCGCGGCTTCCTGCGGTGAGTGCCATTATCGTGACAGCGCCCATCGCATCGCGGTCAGCGGCGGGTTCGTCAAACACCACGAACAGTACGATGAGCTGATCCACTCGCCGCACGCCACGATGGGATGTGTCGACTGCCATGACCCGCACGCTTCAGTCATCTTCGATGAACTGGCGCTGGGCGAAGGCGTTCGGACCAGTTGCACGACCGCCGATTGCCACGAGGCATCCTATGCCTCGGGGGGTTCCGAAAACAGCCACATCGCCGGTCCCGAATGCGTGGACTGTCACATGCCGCAGGCGGCCAAGAGTGCCGTGGCCTCCAATGTGTACAATGGCGACATTCACTCGCATCTCTTTGCGATCAATACCGATGCGGTTGGCAAAGAGACCATGTGGACCGAGGACGGCGCGTTTGTCGCCGTCGACGAACACAGCCAAGCCAAGCTGACATTGGACTTCGCGTGCTATGGCTGCCACCGGGATGAGTCGGGAGAGGGTGGTAACCTCGAGCAAGAGAAGTCACTCGAGCAGCTCTCGGCCAAGGCGACCGGTATCCACAGCACAGATCAGTCGAAATTTGCGGCAAAGGTCACCGACTAGCCGGGCAAAGAGAGCAACACATCGCGAGGGGTCCCGCCGCGCTCCGGCAGGACCCCTCCGCATTTGCCGCAAAGGTCATCACCACGGATCAGCTCATCAGGCCTTGCGCATGGTGTTTGAAGCGCATCCAGGCCGCGGCACCGACGCCGGCGCGCCTCCTCGGTTCGCTGATGGGCACCGGCAACGTGCAGACCGCTCAGCCGCTCGGCCCCGAGCATCTTTTTCGAACTCGCGGCGTCGCCCCCCCCACAGCCGAGTGGATTGGCGGCCAAGGGCTTCCCCCTTCGGCTGGGGACGCGGCATGCGGCTGCCGGTAGATCGCAGCAGAGGCCGACCTCTCCATTTGGCCTGCGGGCTGGTCTTTGCAGAGAGGAATCTGGCATACTTATAGGTTGTGGGTGGAGAATGGCTCGCCCACATTCCTATGGCATCTTTGTCACCGAATCCCGCTCGGCACAGCGCAGCCAGAGAGGGTGCGCGGGTCCCTAAAGAGTCCCCCGGGAAGATGATGTCCTCTCAGACATGATGACAGCTGTGCACTCAACCTGGACTGCCACGCGGGCCGGATCCTCGATGGCGGCGAAGCGCCTGCGGAGGAAGTTTCTCCCGCTGGCCATCGCCACACTCGCGGGATTCATACTGGCTTCGCCCTGCCCGGCCCTGGACGGCAGGCTCGAATTCCAGAACATCCATCAAGAGGGAGGCGCAGGGCTGACCGCTTACACCACAAGCACGCGACGGGAATCGGGTTTCTTCAGCCTGAGAGTCCCGTTCGAAAACCGCATCCTCGCGATCGCCCGCTTTCGCATCCTGCGGGAATCGCTGGGAAGTGCGATCGGTGGACTGCTGCGCGACACCAAGCATCGTACCTACCAGCCGAGCTTTACGCTGAGCTATACCACCCCGGTATTGAGCGTGGGAGCTGACGGTTCGGGATATCGTCGGGACACCGAGAGCCCGGCCGCCCCACCGCTGCGGTATGACCGCTTTCAGTATGGAGCGTGGATGAGGTTGCAGGCCCATCAGCGGGCCCGCGTGACCGCCCGTTGGATGAACAGCACTGCGCTTCAGGAGATCGCGTTCGGTGGAAGGCGGGAGAATAGCGACGACCTCGGAACCATAGAAGCAGAATACGCCCTCAAGAGGGTCGGGCAGTTTCGATATGTGTACTCCCGCAGTGCGAGCGAGACCGAGGATCGACAAGTCCGTCTGGTTCAGACGTCCCAGATTGCGCAGTTCAACGGCAGCACACGTACAGCAGGCGATCGCATTGACGCATCCCTGCTACTCAGGTCCCGGTTCTTCACCCAGGAGACGGAAACCGGCAGTGACTCCGAGGAGTGGGTTTACCTGATGCCCTTTGCCGGGGGTGTGTTGCTGGACGATACACCTGAGATTCACGACCCGTTGGAAGGTGACGTGACACCGGTTCCCGAACTCTATGATCAGGACCGGATCTGGCCGACTGAGATCAACATCGGCGACTCTGCCCCTCCGGTCCGCGAGTTCGGCGGGGACTATCGAAACATCCAGTATGACTTCGGAGATGCGGAGATTCTCAGTTCGGCTTTTCTGTACGTCGACCGAACCCTACCCTATCCCGAACTGCTCCAGTGGCGCGTCTTTGTAACCAACGATCCCGAGGGCCGCCAGTGGGTGGAGCTGGGACCGGCCGAGGCCTCGATCGTCTACCGCGAGCGGACCACCGGCCTTCAAGGCTGGGAGGTCGCGCTGCACGGCGGGCTCGCCGCCCGCTACTTCAAGATGGTCAATTTCAAGCTTGGGCCCACGATCCCCGATCTCTTCGTCACCGAGATGGAGGTCTACTCGCGCGAAGCGACGGAAGCCGTGGGGACCTCCCTGGACGCCCGGTCTCACCGACTGGAGGGCTCCATCGGAATCAAGCCGACCGCAGGTGTCAGGCTGCGCTACAGCACCCGTTTGAATCAACGCGAGTACCGTGACACCCGGGGTGACCGCTTCGAGCAGACCCACTCGTTCGCGGCGGACTGGCGCCGGCGAAGCTGGACACTGTCCGGTCGGTATGGGATGAGCAAGCTCTCGTCACCCGATCGAGTCAACACGGATGTCGATGAGTACGGTGCGTCGGCTACCTGGGAACCGCGGCGGATCTTCAAGACGGTCCTGGCCTGGTCTCAGGTGCGGGACCAAAGCCTCGCCGCCGACCGGCTCACCAATGCCCTCTCTCTCACCCTCCGCTGGCAGGTCGCCCCGGCCTTCCTCATCGACCACAGGATCAGCCGTGGGTGGCGATCGGACTACTCCTTGCTTCTGAAATCCAACTCGGCGACCGTGGTTACCACGGTGCGCATGCGACCCGTCGCCAATATGGTCTTCGAGTTCGAGCGGGCGGACCGCTGGGTGAGCGAAGAGGCGGGGACCGGTTTCCAGCGCTACAATGATACTGGAATCCTCCTCATGTGGTCCCCCCTCCCCCTGATCGACATCCACAGCCGGGTTCGCCAGCAGGTGCGTGAAACAACTGAGTATCTCATCCGACATATCGTATCCTGGTCCCCGCTGAAGGGTGGTAGCATGGACCTTCTCTTCTCGGGCAATCACTACCAGGACACACGAGTCGACTCCCAACAGGGCGGTGTACGGGCGTCGGTCATCTGGCGTCCCCGGCCCAGAATGATCATCGAGGGGGGTCCTGAGTACCAGAGGTACTATGAGCGTCTGGCAACCAATGCGGTGGTGAGCACAAACCTCCGCGTGACCTGGAGTTTTTGACTGGCTTGACGTTCTCAGTGCTGGCAAGGTCGGCACGTGGGTTGCGGATAAGCATCGCTCGATGAGGTGCGGATTGATCATGGCAAGAAAGACCGGCGTACTGCTCTGGCTCCTCGTGGCCCAGCTTGTCGGGGGGTGTGCCTCGACCGGGGGGGTGGTGAGCTACGTACACCCGAACATGGATTTCGGCCACGTCCGCCGGTGCGCAGTATTGCCGTTTCAGAACCTGAGCCCGGACGGCCTGGCAGCCGAGAGGATGCACTCGGTAT
>JAUWTE010000339.1 GCA_030609765.1 Acidobacteriota bacterium | reverse complement strand
GCGCAGGAGATCGGTCATTCTTGCTTTGGTTGCTTTGTACAGCTGCTTATTGGCGACGCCAAAAGCTATCAGGGTCAGAGATGATCAGTCAATTTGCCCTGGCCTCGGGTCAAGAGCGGGTCGTGAAGCGAGAGACAAAAAGAACGCCACCACCCATTCGTCCATCGAACAGGTGGCGGCGTCCAATTTCGCTCGTTGTCTCGATCGCAGTCGAGATAACGGAGAATTCCGGCTTGTCTGCCGCTCGGTTGAATTTCGGGTCACCTGACCCGCACTCAGACCCGACTAGCCCACGTCCATGAAGACCAGCAGGAGAGCAATGAGCAGGGTATAGATCGCCAGTGACTCGATAAGAACCAGGCCGATGATCAACGATCCGCGGATCAACGGACCGCCACTGGGGTTGCGGGCGATGCCTTCACAAGCCGCGATAACCGCCTTGCCCTGTGCCGTGCCGCACATCGATGAGGCGATGGCCATGGCGAAGCCGGCCGTGATGACGATCCACGTCTTGGTGTTGGCGAACCACTGGTTCACGGGACTCGCAGCTTCTTCCTGAGCGGCGGGAACGGCAGCGAATGCCGGCACCGCAACAACCAGCAACAGCATCGTCGCCAGCGTGATGAGCCCTTTCTTTCTTGTCATCCGGAGCTCCTTTCCGAGCGTTTCAAAGCAGACATGAGCACCGCCACGATTGCAGCGATTGCACTCCCTAGTGACCGTGCTCGAGGGCGCCGGCGATGTAAATCATCGACAGCATGGTGAAAACGAATGCTTGCATGAAGGATACGAAAATGCCGAGAGGTGCGAACACAACGGGCAAACCAAGGGGCAGAAGCAGGAAGAACACGCTCGCCAAAGTGTGCTCGCCGAAGATGTTGCCGAACAAACGAACTGACAGCGACAGCGGCCGCGAGATGTGACTCAGCAGCTCAATAGGGATCATCAGCGGAGCGAGCCACACCGGGTCACCGATGAACTGCTGCAGATACCTGGCGCCGTTGGTCTTGATACCGACGTAGTTGTAGTAGAGGAACGACAGCAGCGCCAGAGCCACCGTACCGTTCAGGTGCGCCGTGGGGGGCTGGAATCCTGGAACGTTCGTGATCAGGTTGCAGGCCAGAATGAAGAAGGCGAACCCGCCCATCACGGGGAAGTAGTCTCTGCCGTGCTTGCCGATGAAGCTGTCGAGCATGGCGTTCACCGACTCCATGCCGATCTCCAGCAGATGCTGCGCCTTGCCGGGGTTATCGACCGAGAACTGACGCGACAATAGCGGGAAGATCAGAAGGCAGGAGAGGGCGATGAACCAGGCGACGACTCCCTGATCAGGGAGATGCACCGAGGTTCCCTTGAGGCTGCTCAACGCGGCGTCGAGCAATTTCGTTAGGGCAGATAGCTGATGTTCCATGGAGCGTTCTTGGAGAGATCCGCGGGCTGCTGTCAGCCAGATACGACCTGCGTGAAAGCTTCGATCAGAACGGCTATGACGAGTACGGAAAGCCCTAACGCCACGGGAATCGGTCTAACCCCGGGCACCAGGAAGATACCACAGAGCAATAGGGCCAGCAACACGATCCGAAACGCCAGAAACAGCAGTTTCCCGAGCTTTGGAGTGGATGGAGATTGCACCAGAAGACTGTCGACGATGCGTGTCATGAGCTGGAAATTGACCAGCACCAGGGCCCCCGCGAGGAGCAGCCCCACAACCGCACCAATCCGCCATGTGACGGCTGCCACAGCAATCGTCAGCAGGGCCAGAGTCCAGAGCGCGTTGCGCTGCAGGCGGCGAATCAGCTCATTCGGATCTTCGGTTTTGGTCATCTTCGATGGATATCGTTTTCAGCAGATTCCGGGTCGCGGCGGCAAACCCCAAAACTACACCCAAGAGAGAGAACAGAGGGCGTGTGCCGATCCAGCCATCCACCATGTAGCCCCCGAAGAAGCCGATGGCAATGGCGATGGGGAACATCATTCCCACATGCGAGTAGAGAGCGAATTGACGGAACGGCGCCCGCCAAGCGCCCAGTCTCGACTCGTCCTCCTCTTCCGGCTCCTGTGTAGGGGGGGAATTGATCACAAGCTCTACCCTTCATGACACATCCCCGCCGGGGCCCCAGCCCGTCGTCGCGCGCTGCGGTGACCCATAGTGCTGGTGTGGGTCTAGGAGAGAAGAAGCGTGGCGCCGCGCACCCACTCGATAAACGGTGATACCCAGATCCCCGCGAGGAGCGTCATGAGCACGGCCGCGACCAGGGTCATGGTCAGGGGCGTCGAGTGGACAAGCTCAACGTCGTCGGCGGGCTCGCTCATGCTCATCACGATGACGATACGCAGGTAGTAGTAGAGCGAGATCGCCGTGTTGACCACACCCACGACCGCCAGCCATGTCCACCCGGACTGGATCGTGGCGGTGAAGACGTACCACTTGCCGAGGAAACCGGCCGTTGGGGGAATGCCACCCAGCGAGAGCAGGAACAGCAGCATCGCGGCAAACGCCCAGTAGGAGCGGCTCGCCAGGCCGGCATAATCTTCCAGCTTCTCGCCGGCCAAGCCTCGGCGCCGCAGGAGTGCCACCACCGACCACGCCCCTATGTTCATGAAGGTGTAGGCGAACAGATAATAGAGGACCGCTGCAACGGCGAATGAAGCATCGTCGGGATCCACCGTCGATGCCGCCACCACGCCCATCAGGGCGTAGCCGGCGTGCGCGATGCTCGAGTAGGCCAGCATGCGCTTGATGTTGTCCTGAGTCAGAGCGGCGATGTTACCCAACGACATGGTGGCCACGGCCACCACCGCCAGCAGCAACGACCAGGAATCGCGCATCGGCGACAGGGCGATCAAGAACACTCGCAAGAGCACGGCGAAGGCCGCGGCCTTCGAGGCCACGGTGATGAACAGCGATACCGGCGTGGGGCCGCCGCTGTAAGCGTCGGGCGCCCAGACATGGAACGGTACAGCCGCCACCTTGAATGCGAGCGCCGCGGCGATCAACACCAGAGCGGCGATCATCAAATACTGATCCTGCAGACCCTCCGCCAGGATGACTTCGCGAATGCCGTCGAGCGCCAGGCTGCCGGTGGCCGCGTAAAGCAGCGAGATTCCGTACAAGAAAATCGCTGACGAGAAGCCTCCCAAAATCAGATACTTGAGGCCCGCCTCGTTCGATTTCTTGTCCGCCTTCAGGTAGCCCACCATCACGTATACCGACAGAGCCTGCAGCTCCAGGCCGACGAAGAGGCTAATGAAGTTGATGCTGCGCGACATCACCAGCATGCCGAGCACGGCGCAGAGCATAAAGAAGTAGAACTCAGGATGGTGCGCGTCGTGGTCGTCGAGGAAGCGCATCGAGGCTCCCACCGCGAGGGCCGCCGCAATCAGGAAAATGGCCGAGAAGAAGATCCCGAACGAATCCAGAACGATCATGCCCGCCAAGTACGTGTTCCCCTCGGAGGCCTCTGGGGCCAGGGAGACAAGGGCCACGGCGGCCAGGATGACCGTGAGCAGCGTCAGTGCCGCAAAGTGGCGGGGCCGCTTACGGGCGCTCTCTATCGCTCCCCAAACCAAGACCAAACAGGCCCCGAGGGCGACGATGATCTCCGGGGCGATGGCCTCGAGGTCTGCTAGCGAGAAGGGGAAGCTGCCCATGGCGCTAGTTCTCCACAGCTACGGAATCTGAGTCGGCGGCACCACCGAAACGAATGCCCTCCATGGAGGGTAGTAGCGGCGGGACGATGTCTGTGTCGTTGAAATAGGTGGGGTCTATGCGATGGACGAGTGCGTTCACGGCCGGTTCGATCGTGCGTAGGATCGGCTTGGGGTAGAGCCCCATCCAGATGGCCAGGATGCAGAGAGGGATAAGGGTCATGGCCTCGCGCAGGTTGAGGTCGGGCAGGGCCCTGATCTCGTCGTCCTTCGGCTCGCCCAGCATGACTCTCTGATAGAGCCACAGCAGGTAGGCAGCCGCCAGCACGATGCCCCACACCGCGAAGTAGGCGTACGTGGGACTCACCTGGAAGGTGCCGGTCATCACCAGGAACTCACCGATGAAGCCATTCAGGCTCGGGAGGCCGAGAGACGAGAGCATGATGATGGCGAACAGCACCGCGTACACGGGCATCACATGCGCGAGCCCCGAGAAGCGCGCGATCTCGCGAGTGTGCGTGCGCTCGTAGATCAAGCCGACAACCAGGAACAGCCCGCCCGTGGAGACGCCGTGAGCCAGCATCTGAAAGATGCCGCCCTGCAACCCGAGGGGGTTGAGCATGAAAATGCCCAGCGTGATGAAGCCCATGTGCGAAACCGATGAGTAGGCAACCAGGCTCTTCCAGTCCTTCTGCATCAGGGCCACAAGTGCGCCGTAGATGATGGCGATGATGGACAACACGACGATCATCGGCATGAACTGTATTGATGCCTGGGGAAGGATGGGCAGCGAGAAGCGAAGGAAGCCGTAGGCGCCCATCTTCAGGAGCACGGCCGCCAGAATCACCGAACCGGCCGTGGGTGCCTGCACGT
>JAUWTE010000417.1 GCA_030609765.1 Acidobacteriota bacterium | reverse complement strand
GGCACCGGCCCATGACGTGAGATTGGCGTTGCCACCCGATTCGTACATGCAAACCGCTCGAGCCAGATCGACATCGACTCCGTAGCGCTCGGAATAGCGAATGATCTGGTCCTCGATCTCCATCACCTTGCGATAGATACCGAGCACGCCTGGTCCAAACTCATCGATGCCTTTCGTAGCGTCGGCGGAACCCGCCGATTGCGCCATTGCCGGCGCCAAGCCGACCTGCGCCAGCAACAGTGCGGTCACTACAATCGACCCTCTCAAGACCCTCTTCCTCATTAGCCCATCCCTCTAAGTGCAACTAGACGCAGTACTTATAGCAACTCATCGAGGCGTTACGCAAGCATGCTCGCGGTCGCGCCGCTCCCCCCTACCCCATTCTACAATCGCGATCCGTCTTGATCGACGCCGCGGAGTCTCTATAATTCCCTTCACTAGCCGAAACCCCTGGTTACTCCCCACGCGCCCCACGACTGCGAGGCACCCTTCGGCATGCGCCTGAAGTTGGTGGTTCCCACTGAGCAAAGTGACTCTCACGGCCTTGCCTGGGCAGGCGCGGCGGTGGCTCTGTCGCTCATCCTCCTCGTGGCGGGCTCTATCGCTTCCAGCGATCGGCCTTCGGTGCCACTGCCTGACCCGATTGTGGTGGGCGCCAGCTACTCGGTTCCCGACCTCCCGGCCCCATGGCCGCTGTCGCTCGCCGGCGAGGCAACGCGCACTGTCGAGGGGAGCTTCCGCTACGGTAGCAACCTGGCCGCGGTTCTGCGAGACGCGGGGCTCAGCGCGACCGTGATCGACGAGATCATTCGTGCCGCCCAGCCTGTCTTCGACCTGCACCGTATTCGCGCCGGTAGGCCCTACAAGATCTACTTCGGCAGCGACGATGAGATGATCTTGCTGCGTTACCAGCCGGACGCCCAGACCGCCATGCTGGTGGCACGCAACAACAGCGGTTGGCAGGCCTCGCAGATCACCATCCCCTTCGACGTGCGACCGCGCTACATCAACACCCAGATCCACGGCAGCCTCGAGGGCTCTCTCGGGCGTACCCGTCTTGGCCGCAAAGGTGCTATCGGGATCTCACAGAAAATCGCCGATATCTTCGCCTGGGACGTCGATTTTGCCGCCGACATTCGTGCTGGAGACAGTATCGATCTTCTCGTTGAAGAGCGCTTTCTCGAGGATGAGTTCGTCGGCTACGGCGATATTCTGGCCGCTGGGTTGGAGCTCAGAGGGCAGCTCCTGGGGGCCGTCAGGTACGTGGACGAAAACGACATCATCGCGTACTACACCCCTGAAGGAGCGTCGATTCAGCGCACCTTCTTGCGCTCGCCAGTTCGCTACCAGCGCATCTCTTCGAGATTCACCAGCCGACGCTATCACCCCATCTTGAAGGTCAATCGACCGCACTACGGCGTCGATTACGTGGCCCCTCCTGGAACTCCGGTACAGGCCACCGCCGATGGCACCGTCAGCTTCGTGGGCTCGAACTCACAAGCCGGCTTGCACGTAAAGATCCGACACGGGGGCTCCTACACTTCCTGGTACCTGCACCTGTCACGCTTTCCTGACGGCCTGCGCGTCGGGCAGCAGGTTGCCCAAGGCGAAACTATCGGCTTCGTCGGCAAGACGGGACTGGCCAGTGGGTATCACCTCGACTACCGCCTCGACCGTAACGGCCAATTCGTGGATCCCCTCAAGGTGCAATTCCCTGCAGCGGAACCCGTTCCGCCACAGGACTTCGCGAGCTTCGCCGTGCAGCGGGACCGCTGGATGGAGCTCATGCGCGACGGCCAAGCCCGCTCCGCGCTGCTCCTCGCCGGTGGTGGCAGCGGCGGCTCGTAGCCTGTATTTCTCATCGCGCTTCGTCGTGCGGGCTCCGCTCTCCGAGGTGATCACGACTCACGCGTGGCACCGCGTTTCTGGAAGCCGGACGTCACTCTGGGTAGACTGCCGTAATGCGAGCTTTCGCTCTAACCTGTGAGGCTCTCGCCAGCCTCGACCGCATTCAAGCAAAGGTGCAGTGCGCCGCCGCCTATTTGAGCTCCCGCCCCGGCACGGAGATCACAACTGCCGCGCGTTTCCTGGCCGGCTCTCCCCTACCCCCCGGCACCACGGCGCCGCGCATCGGACGGGCGACCATTATCAATCTCGTCGCCGGTCGTGCCGAGATGAAGCCGGAGGCCTTGCGCCGCAGCGCGACGCGCAAGGGAGATCTCGGCGAGGCGGTCGAGGCCGCACTGAGGAAGCTCGACCCGGAGGCCATGCAGGAGCGACCGCTGAGCGTGAGTGAGGTTGCCGATACTCTCGCGAGAATGGGTGACGCGGGGCCAACCCAACGTAGTCTCCAGATCGACAGCCTCTTCGAGCGCGCCGACTCGCTGGAGGCGAAGTACTTGACCAAGCTGTTGCTCGGCTCGCTGCGCACGGGCATGCAGTCGGGGCGAGTCGAGGAGACCATTGCCCTGGCGTTCAGGTGCAGGCCGGAGGACGTCAGGCGGGCCCACATGATGTTAGGAGACATCGGTCTTGTGGCGTACCGTGCCGCCATCGGCCGTCTCGGCGACGTCGAGCTGCGGTCCTTCCGCCCGGTGCGATCCATGCTTCCTTACCAGGTCGAGAACGTCGACGCCGTGGTCGAGAAGATGACTCCTCCATTTCAGGCGGAGCACGTCTATGATGGTGTGCGGGCTCAGCTACACATCTCCAATGACCGCTGGCGTCTCTACACGCGCGGCCTGGAGGAATGCACGCACCTGTTCCCGGAGATTGCAGACGTCACGAAGCATCTCTCAGGCGACTGGATCTTCGATGGAGGCGTCGTAGCCTACTCCGACAGGGTCCTGCCCTTTTCGGGCCTTCAGCAGCGCCTGGGGCGATTGCAGGTGCCTCTCACGCTACTTCTGGACGTTCCAGTGGTCTATTTCGCCTTCGACGTGCTGCGCGCCGAGGGTCACGATCTCATCGATGCGCCTTTGCGCGATCGTCGCGGCTATCTGGAGGATCTGCCCGCGGCGTCACCCATGAAGGCCATGCCCTCCGCCATTGTCACCAACAGGGCAGAGATCGAAGCTATCTATGATCAATCCATGCAGGCTGGCGGTATCGGCGCTATCTTCAAAGACCTCGACAGTCCGTATCGCCCAGGGAGCCGCGGCCGCGGCTGGCTGCAGCTCAAGGTCCCCATGGCATCGCTCCAGGTCGTGGTGACCGCTGCGCGCTACGGTCGCGGCAAGCGCGCGGGACTGCTCTCCGACCTCACACTCGCCGTGCGCGGACCGGACGGCTTCGTCAACGTCGGGAAGGCTTACAGCGGCCTGACCGATGTGGAGATCCGCGAGCTTACCCAGCGACTGAAAGCCTCGACGGTCAGCCGGCTCGAGGCAACACACACGGTGGAGCCGAAGATCGTCCTGGAAGTCGCATTCGGCGGCGTGCAGGCGAGCCGGCGCCACAGCAGCGGGTTCGCGTTGCGCTATCCCCGCATCGTTCGGCTGTGTCCCGATACCGACCCTGACGACGTGGACTCCATCGATCGACTGACCGAGCTCCTCGAATCACAGCCCGGGCAAACGTCCCGCTCGTGAATCGCTCACTGCTGTCGTTCGCGCTGCTGGCCCTGTCGCTGCCCGCCTTCACCTCACCGCCGCCCGATCTTCAGGCTCACACGCGCGAAGACTTCGACCGCTATGCGGCGGCCACGACGGAGCGCGTAAAGCGCCAGTCACAGCCGACGGGCTCCTTTCTTTACCTGCAGCATGCCTCCACTGACAACGGAGCGGC
>JAUWTE010000155.1 GCA_030609765.1 Acidobacteriota bacterium | reverse complement strand
GATTCTGCCGAAGAGCCTCAATTACTTAGGGTAACGTCACTTCGGCGTGAGGCCGCTATTGTCCTCGAAGCTCCTTAGGAAACCGTCGCTCTGACCACCTGAACTACGGTGGGAACAATCATGATGATCCGCCGAATGCCATTAGCAATTCCAACAGCAGCAAAACAACATTTGCGACACAATCGCGCAGCACGTTCTTTCACGCTCGCTCACTTACAACCTACGTTCCGCAACTCGCCCAGGCTGCACTGGGGAATTATCCAGCTTGATTCAGCTTCTTCTTCAGGCGTAGACGGATGGATCGATGCCGAGAAGGTGCAGGAGATCCTTCTGTAGCCTGCTTAACTGAATCGGGAATGTGACGGTTTCGCCTCCTCGTTCGAACTCATACCACGACACGCCACTGAACATCTCCAGGATCCGTGCTGTTGTCGGCGTCCTGCTGGGTCTGCCTTCCGGGAGAATCGGAAGTTGGGCGATACCGTGTTCCTGCATCCCTCGGCGAACGGTCCGTTCGATCAGGGCATCGAGCGTCATCGCCAGGAATGTTGCATGGATCAGGCCGGCGGCACGATTGGGTTTCTTGAGGTAGACCGGTGCGACACCCAACTCACTCTTGAACAGTGCGTGGCGCTTCTCAACATAGGGTTGATATTTGTAGATGAGCAGGATCTGCTTCTTTGAGCCACCCTCATGTGAACCCAAGTTGGTTACGAGCGGGAAGACCCCGTCGGTGCGTGCATCTGCTCGGATGGCTGCCTTGTTCCGGCGGACCTTGAGATGATAGACATGCGAGCGAACCTCCCGGACCGGATCGCCCTTCTTGGGCCGGCCACGGCGAAGGCGCTTCTGCTGAATCTTGACCTGAGATGCGATGGTTACGGTGAGCAACTGCTGGCACTGGTGCACCCGCAGGAGTTCCCTGACCTTCTTGCTGATGGCACCCCACTTGCGCAGCTTACCCCGATTGAGCCGGGCGCCCAAAGAAACCAGCTCCCCCTCGGCCTTCTGCAGGACGTTCTCTCGAATCTGGGCGTCCAACGCCTCCTTCTGCGAGCTGCGATACCAGATGATCCGGTGCTTTTCGCTGGTCAGCTGTGGCCCATCGGTGGTCGTGCGGAAGACATCCGGTGGACCGCTCTTGCGGCGTGTGTTCTGCAGTTCCACAAGTCGACGCCACCGAACCCGTGCTCCTGCGCGCAGATCCTTGCGGAACTGCTTGTCCTCCCTACGGGTTCGGGGAAGGACCGTGACAAACTTGCCCCCGTACTCCGCCACATGTTTGAGATTCTTGCGCGTGCATAGCTTGCTGTCCGCGACGTAGATGAAGTCACCGCGACCCAAAATCTCACGTAGCCTGTCGACGTTGCTGCGGTGAATCGTGTCATCGGTCCGATTGCCGCTGTAGATCTCGTGAGAAAGTGGCACGGCACCATCGGCCGTGACGTTGAGGCCGAAGACCAGCTGCTGCAAATCGGGCCTGTGATCCTTGTTGAGCCCATGCGCCATGCGTGGCGAGCCCACTGATCCCGCGTACTGACCATGAAACGTGACGGTGGTCGTATCGTGATGAACCCGCTCGGTATCGAGCTCGAAGTGCTTGATGACACGCAGAGCGAGCCGGAAGAAGAGACTTCGCGCTCGTGAGGAAGCCAGGGCGTCCAGACTACGGGCCACCCGGTCATCGTTGAGCGATCGCTTGTCCGTGGCCGAGAGACCCAAAGCCTCAGGGTCGATCGGATCGGCCCACTCGGCAATACGATAGAGCGGCGCCGGAGAGAGAATGATGTTCTGGATCAAGACCGAGAGGGTCTGGGCATGATCCAGAGATCTTTGGCGCGGCGTCCCGAGACAGTTGCAGACAATGCGCGCAAAGGTCATCCGATCAAGGAAATGGCGGAGGATCGGGTGGGGTCCGACCAGGTGAACCTGCAGGTTGGCCGCACCATCTTGAGTAACGATGTGGTGGGAGCCGCCGATTTGCCTTGTATACATGGTATGAGCTATGTATACTAGATCTATGGCAATGTCAAGGAAGAAACTGCTTACGGTTCTGAGGGAGCTTCAGCAGGAGCGCAGACAGCGGCTCAGGCGCCTTACCGGGGATCATGAGCTGGCGGTAGGCAGCGTGTCAGTGGTGGCCCGCAAATGCGGCAATCCGACCTGTGGGTGCGCCACTGGGCCGGGGCACCTCCAGACCCTATTCTTGTTCGTGGGCGAGGATGGGCGGCGTCGGTGCAAGTTGGTTCGCCGGGCGGATGAATCGCGCCTGCACAAGGCGGGGGAGCGCTACCGCGCATTCCGCGAGGATCTGAAGCAGCTTCGCGCCATCGATCGGCGGGAGAAGGAGATTCTACTGGCGCTTCGCGACCAAAGGGCCATCAGTTATGAGTAGTGTAACCAGCTGACATGCAGCGTCTTACCCAAGATTGAAATTGCTGGAAATACCCCTGGCGAGCTGCGGAACGTAGGTTCCAAAGTACCGTCGCAAGGTGATTTATGGGCGTCTGCGGCGGCAGGTGGGGAGGATTCTACGGGAGCTGTGTGAGCAACGGGGCGTGGAGATGCTGGAGGGCAATGCGGCCGTGGATCACATCCACATGTGCTTGAGCATTCCGCCCAAGCTGAGCGTGTCGCACACGATCGGTTTCTTGAAGGGGAAGAGCGCGGTGCGAATCCATCGGGAGTTGCTCAAGGAGCGTCGAATGACAGGTCTGCACTTCTGGTCAACGGGCTACTGCGTGAGCACGGTAGGGTTGGATGAGGAGCGGATCCGGAAGTATATCCGGGAGCAGCAAAGCCTGGCCACGCGCCAAGGTGACATGGATCTGAGGTAGAAAGGGAGTCAACGGCCCCGAAGGGGCCTTCCCAACGACCCAGCCCCCCTCGGGGGGGCTACCTCAGGCCACGCCCTATGGGCGTGGTCGATGACTGGATGGGACCGGGGAGCGTCCATGCCCCGAAAGGGGTATAGACGCTCCCCCCGGCGTGCCGCATCCTCACGAACCTGGCATTGATCTGAGATCACGGGCTGTGCTATGAATACGCATGAATCCGGACTGTTGTGGGACTTGGGATGCCGTATCCGCACTCATTGCCTGGCGAGGGTGTTCCTGTTTCAGCCTCATCAGCCGTCGCGCAGGAGACACTTACGCGTGACTCAGCCATGGCGCCGGGGTGCGGGGCGACTTCCAGAATAGTGAGGTGACCCCCATGCTTGCGGCGCTGGTGAGCAAGACCCGGGTGCTGGAGATCGTGGGCGACATGATCCGCGTGGAAGCCACGGGGTGCGCCCTCGGTGATCTCGCGGCGGTGCAGAACGTCGACGGGACCACCTCGACCGCACGCGTCACGGGTCTGGAACGCAGTATCGCGACGCTGCAGGTGTTTACGGGCGGCAAGGGCATCTCGACCAACGCCCGCGTCAGCTTCCTCGGCCACCCGTTCGAGGTCACGTTCTCCAACAACATCCTCGGGCGTATCTTCCGCGGCTCCGGCGAGCCGATCGACGGCAAACCGGATCTGTCGGGCGATCCGAAGATCGGGGTCGCAGGCCCGACCGTCAATCCGATGCAGCGTGTCCTCGCTTCGCGGATGATCGAGACCGAGGTGCCGATGATCGACCTGTTCAATTGCCTGGTCGAGAGTCAGAAGATTCCGATCTTCTCCGTCGCCGGCGAGCCTTTCAATCCGCTGCTGGCCCGTATCGGTTTCCAGGCCGACGCCGATATCGTCGTCTTCGGCGGGATGGGTCTGATCTTCGACGACTACCATTTTTTCCGGACCCAGTTCGAGGAGCACGGCATCTTCCATCGGACGGTGATGTTCGTGAACCAGGCCTCCGATCCCATCGTAGAGCGCACACTGGTGCCGGACATGGCCCTGGCGGTGGCCGAGAAGTTCGCGGTGGAGCAGGACAAGCGTGTACTCGTGCTGCTGACCGATATGACCGCCTATGCCGACGCGATGAAAGAGATCGGTGTCGCCCAGGAGCGTATCCCGGCGACGCGTGGTTACATGGGCGACCTGTACACCCAGCTAGCGCAGCGTTACGAGAAGGCCTGTGACTTCAAGGGCGCGGGCTCGGTGACCATCCTGGCTGTGACCACGATGCCCGGCGACGACGTCACGCACCCGGTACCCGACAACACGGGCTATATCACCGAGGGCCAGTTCTACCTGCACGACGGCGTGCTCGACCCGTTCGGCTCGCTGTCGCGTCTCAAGCAGCACGTGATCGGCAAGGTGACGCGCGAAGACCACAGCCAGATCATGACTACGATGATCCGCTTCTATGCGAGCAGCAAGGAAGCCGCACAGAAACAGGCCATGGCCTTCGAGTTGTCCGAGTTCGACCACAAGCTCATCAAGTACGGCGGCCTGTTCAAGACGCGTTTCATGGACATCGACGTCTCGATGCCCCTGGAGGATGCGCTCGATCTCTGTTGGCAGACCTTGGCCGAATGCTTCGATCCCGAGGAGCTGCTGATGAAGCAGGAGCTCGTCGACAAGTACTTCCCGAAGAAGACAGCTGCTGCCAAGGCGGCGACGGCAGAAACGTCCGGTGAGTAGACGGCGAGCCGATCAAGGACCGGTTGATTTCTCATGGCGAAGATCCGACTCAGCAAGAACGAGCTGGCGCATCAGCGCAATAACTTGAAGCGCTATCAGAAGCTGCTGCCCTCGCTCGACCTGAAGCGCCGCCAGCTCACCGTGGAGCTGGCCAGGTCGCGCAAGGAGCTTGACGAGACGCGGGCGGCCGTGGATGCGCTCGAGACGAAGATCGGCGAGGAACTGCCGATGGTGGCATTCACCGAGATCGACGTGGACGGCCTGGTCACGAGGGAGGCCTTCGAGCTCGGTGAGGAGAACGTGGTCGGCACGCGTCTACCGGTGCTGGAACGGATCGACTGCAAGGTGGCGGATTACTCGACGCTCGGCAAACCGGCCTGGGTCGACGTGCTCGTCGACCGGCTGCGCGACGACGCCGAGCAGCGCACCCGCGTGCAGGTGGCGGAGGAACGCGTGCGGCTCCTGCAGCAGGCCGTACGGCGAACCACGCAGCGGGTCAATCTTTTCGAGCGGATCCTGATCCCGCAATCGAAGGAGGCGATCAAACGGATCATGATCTATCTGGGTGACCAGGAGCGCTCGGCGGTCGCCAATTCCAAGCTCACCAAAGCCAAGATCAGAAAGCAGCAGCAAGCGCTGCTCGGCGGTGTGTCATGAGTATCGTCCAGCTCAAGAAGGTGACGTTCCTTGGTCCCGTCGAGCTAAAGGACCGTGTCATCGAGGATCTCCAGACGCTAGGCTGCCTGCATCTGATCCCGTTGACGGCGGAGGGCGAACCGGCCAACGAAGGCGCCGGGCCGTCGCGGCAGGCGCGTGACGCGCTGATGTTTCTGGCAAGCTGCAAGTATCAACGTCGACAAGCGACCGATTCCAGCAAGTTCGATCCAATCGCCGTCGAGAAACGGGCGCTCGAGCTGCAGAAACAGCTCTACGACCTGCAGGAGGAGCGGGACTACCTGGCCCAGCGTCTGAAGAATCTGGAGCCCTGGGGTGAGTTCGCCTTCACGCTGCTCGAGGACATCGGCGGCCTGCGGTTCTGGTTCTACGTTGTCCCTCGACGAGAGATGCAGGTCTTCGAATCAGTCGATCTGCCCTGGGAAATCGTCAACAGCGATGAGCGTCATCACTACGTCATCGTCATCTCCGCCGAGGAGCCGCAGGACATACCGCTCGACCGCACGTTGACGGGCTGGCGTTCACCGTACGATCTCGCCAAGCGGCTCGAGGAGACCGAGCTGGCGATCGAGGATGCCGGGGCCGAGCGAGCCAGCCTAACTCGCTGGTGCGGTCTGTTTGCCCGCGGCCTGGACGGTCTGGAGGACCATGCCGCGCGCCAGTACGCGGCCCATCAAACCTTCGATTCTGCGCCGCTGTTCGCTATGCAGGCCTGGGCCCCGGAAGCCCGCATCGACGAGTTGCAGGTGTACGCCGACGAGGAGGGTCTGGCACTGGAGGTGGCGGATCCCGCGCCGGAGGATGTGCCGCCGACACTGTTCGAGAACCCACCCCGCCTACGCGCCGGCGAGGACCTGGTGACCTTCTACCAGACGCCGGCCTATCGGCTCTGGGATCCCTCGTCGGTAGTCTTCTTCTCGTTCGCGATCTTCTTCGCGATGATCATCTCCGATGCAGGCTATGGGCTGTTGATCGCCGGCCTGACGGCCTGGTTGTGGAGGGGCATGGGCACGTCGGAGAAGGGCCGCGAGTGGCGTGTGCTGCTGACGACGCTGAGTGCGGCGACCATCATCTACGGGGTGCTGGTCGGCGGCTATTTCGGTGTCACTCCGCCGGAGAGCAGTCTGCTCGGCGGCCTGAAGGTGATCGACCCCGGTGACGCAGGCACGATGATGGCCCTCTCGATTGCGGTTGGCGGCGGGCATCTCATCCTGGCCACTCTGATGGACGCAGCGCGAATGCGCGGCTCCCCCGCCGGCCTCGCACCGCTCGGCTGGGCGCTGGTGATCGCGGGCGGTCTGCTGCTCGGCGTGCGGATCATGACCGAGGCGATGCCCGTCTGGCCGGGTCAGGCGGCCGGAGTGCTCGGGCTGATACTGATCGTGCTGTTCTCGGGCTACGGCGCCAAGCCGTTGCAGCGAACGGTCAAGGGCGTGCTGGCGCTGACCAGCCTGACCAAGGCCTTCGGTGACATCCTGAGCTATCTGAGATTGTTCGCACTGGGCCTGGCGTCGGCCTCGCTGGCCGTCGCGTTCAACGATATGGCGGCTGATATCAAGTCCGGGTTCCCAGGTGTCGGTCTGCTGTTGGCGTTGTTGGTGCTGCTAGTCGGGCACGCGCTCAATTTCACCTTGTCTCTCGCGAGCGCCGTGATCCACGGCATGCGCCTGAACGTCATCGAGTTCTTCGACTGGGGCGTCAAGGAGGAGGGCAACCTGTTCCGGGCGTTCCAACGCAAGGGAAGTAAGTGATGGAACAGATTATCATCGGACTGGGTTGGATCGGTGTTTTTGCGCCATTGGCGCTGGGCGCGATGGGCAGCATGATCGGCTGCTCCAAGGCCGGCATGGCCGCGGCGGGCGCATTGCTCGAAGTCGAAGGGGGGTACGGCCGATACATCGGCCTGGCCGCGATGCCGTCGTCGCAGACCATCTACGGCATCGTCGT
>JAUWTE010000515.1 GCA_030609765.1 Acidobacteriota bacterium | reverse complement strand
GCGCAGGAGGTCGGTCATATCGGCAGTTGGCGGCTCGACCTGCTCGCGGACGAGCTGATCTGGACCGACGAGGTCTACAGGATCTTCGCAGTGCCCGCCGGGACGCCGATGACCTACGCCAGCTTTCTCGAGCACGTGCATCCGGAGGATCGAGACTACGTCGACGGAGAATGGCGGGCCGCCATCGCTGGGAAGCCGTGCGACATCGAGCATCGGCTGCTCGTCGACGATGGAGTACGCTGGGTCCGAGAGAAGGCGGAGCTGGTTTTCGACGACGAGGGAACAGCGACGGCGGCCATCGGAATCGTGCAGGACATCACCGATCGCAAACGGGCCGAACAGGAGGCGCGCCGCCACCAGGAGACCCTGGCCCGCATCGATCGTGCCACGAGTCTGGGGCAGCTCACCGGGTCCATCGCGCACGAGCTCAACCAGCCCCTCACCGGCATCCTCGGCAATGCGCAGGCTGCCCAGCTGCTGATCAAGAGCGGTCAGTGGGACGTCGACGAGATGGCAGAGATCATGGCCGAGATCGTCGCCGACACCAAACGTGGCGGTGAGGTGATCCACAACCTGCGCGAGCTGTTTCGCGAGCAGAAGGCGGAGCTCCATCCCCTTGACATCAACGAACTGGTCAACGAGACCATACAGTTGCTGCGCAGCGAGCTGGTCACTCACCACGTCGTGTTGACCACCGACGGCGCCACCTCCATGCCCCTGGTGGACGGAAACAAGATCCAGATCCAGCAGGTGCTGATCAACTTCATCATGAATGCCATCCAGGCCATGGACGCTGTGGCGAGAGCAGATCGCCTGCTTCGTATCGCGACGACCTACGATGCGGAAGAGGTCACGACGTGGGTCCAGGACCGCGGCCCCGGCATCGATGCCGAGAAGATCGATCGCATTTTCGAGCCGTTCGCCACCTGGAAGCCCGGCGGCATCGGCATTGGGCTGGCGATCTGCAACTCGATCGTCCTGGCGCACGGCGGGAGCATGCGGGCGGAGAACAGGCCCGATGGAGGTGCTCGGGTAGGGTTCGCGTTACCGGTGCGGATAGAAGGCGGGCAAGCATGAGCGAACCGACAATCGTTGTCATCGACGATGATCCCTCCGCCCGACGGGGCATCACACGCCTGGTTCGCGCGGCGGGCATGCATGTGGAGCCGTTCGCCTCCGCCGGTGACTTCCTGAGATCCGACCTTCGCGGCGGGCCGGGCTGCATCGTGCTGGACGTCAGGATGCCGGGGATGACCGGGCCCGAGCTCCAGGAGGAGCTCGGCAAAGCCGACTACTGCATGCCCATCGTCTTCCTCTCCGGGCACGCGAACGTGCCCGTTGCGGCCCGGGCCTTGAAGAGTGGCGCCGTCGACTTCCTGACCAAGCCGGTGGACGGGAATGACCTGCTGGCGGCCATCAGGGACGCATTGGGCAGGGATGCGGAGAACCGTGCGCAACGGGACGAGAGCTCCGCCCTGAATGAACGACTCGACGAGCTTACCCCGCGTGAGCACGAGGTCATGACCTACGTGATCACTGGCATGCTGAACAAGCAGATCGCTGCCGGTCTGGATATCTCCGAGGAAACGGTCAAGATTCACCGCCGCCGCGTCATGCGGAAGCTCGGAATCGTCTCCGTAGCCGAGCTCGTCCGCCTGTGCGAAAAGGCGGGAATTCCCCCAGCCCGGTAGCCAGTCCCGCCCGAGGGGGGGGTCGGGCGGCCGGGAGATATACCACCAAAGTGGAATAGCGCCCCTCCTCCACAAGCGCTAAATTTTCTCCATGACTATTTCGAGACTGGTGTTTCTGGTCGATGGCGACTCGTCGGCACGGAGTGGGCTCGCCCGACTGTTGCTCACCGCCGGTCACGATGTCCGCGCCTTCGTGTCCACGGAGGAGTTCCTCGAGGCCTTTGACCCCGAGCTGGTCGGTTGCCTCGTGCTCGACTCCCGGACGGCTGGATTTCCGGTCGACGAGCTTCAGGCGGAGTTCGCGATGCGCGGCGTCAGGCTGCCGATGATCGTCGTCTCGGCGGATGACGATTCGAAAACCAGACTGGCGGCACACAGGCTGAATGCTGCGGCGTTCTTCCGCAAGCCTGTCGATGGTTCTGCGCTGCTCGACGCCATCGACTGGGCCGTACGGCGGAACCTCGAAAACCACAACACCGATGCGAACGAGCACGCCGACAGCGGCGCAACAAGGCTGAAGAGCTTGATTGGAGACCACAATGAGCACACAGATTGAGCGGATCACCGTACTCGCGACTGCGGCGTTGCTGCTGTCCCTGCCGGCAGCGGCATCCGACTGGGAGAACGGTCTTGGTCTCTACGGCGTCGCGGCCTCGGTCACGGGCACCGGCACGATTCGAGACCTCGACATCGACATCGACATCGACTTCGATGACATCTTCGACAAGCTTGAGATGGGCGGGATGGTGCACTACCGTGGCCAGAGCGACAAGCTGGCCGTGGTCGCCGATGCCATCTTTGCTGGCTTCGGCGAGGGCGGCGCCGACCTCGACATGTTCGTCTTCGACGCAAACGTCGGATACCGCTTCAACAAGGTCGTCGAAGGATTCGTCGGCCTGCGCTACAGCAATGTCAAGCTCGACCTTCGTTTCCCGGCGCCGCTCGAGGATCGCAGGCTGACCGCCGACAAGACCTTCTGGGACCCGATCATTGGCATCCGGGCCCACGGGCCGATCGGCAAACGCTGGAGTGTTATGGGTCAGGGGGACGTGGGCGGTTTTGGC
>JAUWTE010000203.1 GCA_030609765.1 Acidobacteriota bacterium | reverse complement strand
GCGTGAGTTGGTCAGGTTGGCCGAGCAGGAAAGGGTGGGCGCCTTTACCATGCGCTATCTGAATCGGCTCTCCGACGCCCTGTTCGTGATGGCTCGCTTCGAGAACTCTCGAAAGGGAGTCCAGGAAACAACCTGGAACAGCCGGGTCTGAAACCCGACGCTCGATCCACAGAATTCGATTTGAGGGAAGGCGAAAGACGGTCTAGAGTACCGTCTCACGCATGACTTCTTCGATGCTCGTCACACCGTCGCGGATCTTCTCGAGTCCGCTGGTACGCAGGCTGATCATGCCGTTCGACAGGGACTGCTGCCGCAGCTCGTTGGCACTGCCCCCCGACAGGATCAATTCACGAATGTCCTCGTCTACGTCCATCACCTCGTAGAGGGCGACCCTACCCTTGAATCCTGTACCGCTGCAGCGCTCGCACCCGCGGCCCTTGAAGGGCTTGATGGTCTTGGACTCCTGATTGGAGAAGCCCAGGTCGACCAATGCCTGCTCGGGTACCTCGTAGGCCTCCTTGCAGCTGGAACAGATTCGGCGCACGAGGCGCTGGGCGGCGATGAGATTGACGGAGCTCGCCACCAGGAAAGGCTCGATGCCCATGTTCATCATCCGGTTGATCGAAGACGGTGCGTCGTTCGTGTGCAAGGTGGAGAGCACCAAGTGACCGGTCAGGGCGGCCTTGATGGCCACCTCCGCGGTCTCGAAATCGCGAATCTCACCGACCAGGATGATGTTGGGATCTTGTCGTAGGAAGGAGCGCAGCGCGGCGGCGAAATTGAGCCCGATCTGGTCCTTCATCTGCACCTGATTCACACCGACCAGGTTGAACTCGACCGGATCCTCGGCGGTCATGATGTTGGTCTCGGGCGTGTTGATTCGCGACAGGGCCGAGTACAGGGTGTTGGTCTTTCCCGAACCGGTAGGGCCCGTCACCAGCACCATTCCGAAGGGCTTCAGAATAGCTTGCTCGAACCGACGCAGCGAAGAGGATTCAAAGCCCAGCTTCGTCATGTCGAGCATCAAGTTGTCTTTGTCGAGAAGACGCAGCACGATCTTCTCGCCGAAGATCGTAGGCAGTGACGAGACGCGGAAATCCAGGTCCTTGATCTTGCCGCCGACGCGGGTCTTGATCTTGATCCGCCCGTCCTGCGGTAGGCGCTTCTCGGCGATGTCCAGCTTCGCCATGATCTTCATGCGACTGGTGATCGCCTCGCGCAGACGCAGGGGTGGGCGCATCATCTCGTACAGTAGTCCATCGATCCTGTAGCGGACTCGAAATTCCTTCTCGTAGGGCTCGATGTGGATATCGGAGGCATCCCGCTTGATGGCATCGGTCAGGATGATGTTGACGAGGCGAACGACCGGTGCCTCCTCGGACTCCTGCTCCAGGGCCTCGAGATCGATGTCCTCCTCTTCGTCGAGAACTTCGAGATCGGAGTCCTCGTTCTCCTCGAGGTCCTCCATCACCTTCTTGAGCTCGATGGAGTGCGTGCTGCCGTAGTACTGATCGATGGCGCCGCGCAGCGTCGAGTCGGAGGCCACCACGGGCTCGACGTTGTAGCCGGTCATGAACTTCACGTCGTCCATGGCGAACACGTTGGTCGGGTCCACCATGGCGATGGTCAGCTTGGCGCCCGCCTTGGACACCGGAAGGATGGTGTACTTGCGAGCTACCTCGGCCGGGATGATGCTGATGATGCTGTCGTCGACCTCGATCTCGCTCAGATTGATGGCCGGTACTCCATAGCGCTGCGAGAGGAACTCGACCAGTTCCTCATCGTCGATGAAGCCCATCTTGACGAGGTGGGAGCCGACCCGTCCGCCCTGGCTCTGCTGAGCGGCCAGCGCTTGATTGAGCTGCTCCTCCGTTACCTTGCCGGCCTGTTGAAGAAGCTCGCCGAGGCGTGTCATAGCGTTGTAACTCCGGTCTCCAAGTTCCTGAAGTCGCTCTTCTTGCCAGTTCTGGACGCTGAGCGACAGACCATTACGAAAGCGTGTGCTCTCCCGCCAGGGGATTCACGGTGAGCGAGTGTAGCAACGGGCTTGAAAACGGGTCAATGGCATGCACCACAGGAGGGCGTAGGGGCAATGAGGCAATGAGGCAGTGGGGCAGTGGGGCAGTGAGGCAATGAGGGCTCGAGGGCGTGGGGGCTTGGGTCGGAGATGTGGGGGCGGGCCTTGCGCCCTCCCGCTCTCTGGGACAGCTATTCCCCGGCTTGGCGTTGCAGGAGGAATCGGGCGCGCTCGACAATCTCTTCGGGCTGCAGGTCGGTCAGACAGAGCTTGGCGCCGTCGAATCTCTTGTGACAGAAGCTGCAGGGCAGCTGGCGCCAGATCGACGCCTCCATGTCGCCGTATGGGCCGTTGGTTTCTGGTGCGGTGGGGCCCATGAGGCAGAGCACCGGTGTTTCGAGGGCGTGGGCCAGATGCACAGGTCCCGTGTCGCCACCCAGAACCAGAAGGGCGCGGCGCAGAAAGGCGGCAAGATAGGCGAGCGTCGGTGCCACGAGAGCCTCTGCCGAGCCGCCGCTGGCAGCAACGACTTCCTCTGCCAGGCTCTCTTCTCCTGGGCCGGCGGCCACCCAGCTACGCAGTCCGAGATCGCGCTCGAGGAGACTTGCCACCTGGCCCCATCTCTCGGTTGGATATCGCTTGTTGCCCCAGCCCGCTCCAGGCTGGATGAGCATCCTCGGACCCGCGGTGGAGGCGAGCCTTTCGAGGGCCTCGACGGGTTCCTCACGAAACAGCTTGCTGCCTCCGAAATCTGCCGGCTCGGACGGAAGCTCTAGAGCATCCAGGACTGCGACAGCCCGATCGACGCTGTGGTCGCCATGGGGAACCACGGGCTCGTTGATCCAGATTGCGCTGGAGGGTTCGCGCCGAAATTTGCGTGCCACCCCGACCCTACGGTCGGCCAGGGTCAGTGCCGCCAGGACCCCTGCCTTGTGATTGCCCATCAGGTCCAGCACCAGATCGGGTGCAAACTGCTCGAGCCCCGAGAAGAAGTCGCGCATCTCGGCCCAGGTTCGGCGACGGTGAAGCTGGCGCCTCCAGGTCCGCAGACTGACCACCAGTAGCTCGTCGAGGTCGGGATGCCCTTCGAGCAGTGGAGCCATGGAGGATTCCACTACCCAGCCGAGGGTCGCATGAGGGAGGTTGCGCCGCAGAGCTGTCAGCACCGGCAGGGCATGCACGACGTCTCCCAGGGCACTCGTGCGTATGAGGAGGATTCTGCTGGGGCCCAAGGGGTTGCCCCCACCTTTCAGTCCGGCAGTCGCCGGATCTTCTCGATCAGGTCGGTCGTGGAGTGATCCTTGGGATCGCCGACCAGGAGGGTAGTGCCTCCGTACCGCCGAACGATCTCGTATTCGGGGACTCTGTCTGGAGTGCCGTAATCGGGGCCTTTGCAGTGGACGTCGGGCTGCAGCCTGTCCATGAGGGGTCCCGGCGAGTCACCGCTGAAGATCACCACCAGATCGACGGGCTCGAGTGCGGCCACCAACTCGGCCCGCTCCTGCTCCGGGGCGATGGGTCGTCCCTGTCCTTTGAGCAGAGCCACGGATTCGTCGTCGTTGATGGCGACGACGAGAACATCGCCCTCCTCCTTCGCGGCTTGCAGGTATCGCAGGTGACCAACGTGGAGAACGTCGAAATGACCGTTGGCGAAGGCGATGCGCTTTCCCCTGGCCTTCAGCTCCGCAACGCGAGGAGCCATCTCCTCGAGACTCAGGATTTCGCCCACTCTAGATCTCGCAACAGACGGGTATCGGAGGTCACGGCGTCCCGAAGCTCGTTCGGAGTCAGCGTAGCCGTGCCCAGTTTCATGACGACGATTCCCCCGGCGTAGTTGGCCAGCAGGGCAGCCTCCAGGGGAGTAGCACCAGCGGCGAGGGCCAGGGAGAAGGTGCCTATGACCGTATCGCCGGCTCCTGTGACGTCAGCCACCTGGTCTGTGCCGTGTACCGGTATATGGCAACTCTTCCGACCCTCGAAAAGGGTCATTCCGTAGCTCCCCCGGGTAATGAGCAGGTACCGCGCGTCCAGCTTCTCCAGAAGCTCCGAGCCGCGTTCGAGGGCCGATTCCGCCGCTTCGGCCGTCCCGGTTGCCAGCAGGGCCAGAGCCTCTTCCTCGTTGGGGGTCGCACCGTCGAGGCCGACGAAATCGGGCAGGCGATGCCGCGAATCGCAGAGCACCGAGCCGTCCGGTGCCAGCGCGCTTCGAATCTTCTGCATGAGGCCGGGCTGCACGGCTCCATATCCGTAGTCGCTGAGTACCGCGACCCGTGCCTTTCCCTGCCCTCTCTCGAGTTGTTTCTCGAACGCCTGGCACTCCTCGTCAGAGAGCTCGGCCTGTTCCTCGATGTCGAAGCGCACGATCTGCTGCTTGATCGAGTGTCGCGCTCCACCCAGGATTCGGGTCTTGGTGACGGTGGAGTATCCATCGCGCACGAGGATGCCATCGGTAGTCACGCCCGCGTCTTGAAGCGTCGACAAGAGCTGTTCGCCGTTGGTATCGCGACCGACGACTCCCAGGGGCAGCGGCATTCCTCCAAGAGCAGCCACGTTGGCCACGGCGTTGGCTCCGCCGCCCGGTGAAAACGTCTCGCCTTCAAACTTCAGAATGAGGACTGGCGCTTCTCGACTGATGCGCTTGGGAGAGCCTGAAATGAACCGATCAGCGACCAGGTCGACCAGCATTAGGATCGGCTGACCGGCCATGGATTCGACCAGATCCAGGAGTCGTTCCGTGGTCGGAAGTGGCGCTGTCTCGGGCATTTTGGGGAGCTTAGCACGCGACAAACAAGGGCGTAGGGGCGTAGGGGTTGAGGCGCTCGGACTCCGTCCGTCCGGTCTTTGAGGGCTTGGGTTCTGGGACCTCGGCGGATGACCATGACCTTGTGAGGTCAGCCCGGGGGGCGGGATCCCCGGTCCTACCTCGTTTGTGTAGACAGAAAGCGTGCTTAGGTTCGTCATCATATCTGCGGGTGGAGGGACACGCTGTCTCGGGCCGCGGTAGCGGTCAGAGACAGCCTCCCAGAGGTACCGCCGGGCACAGACGCTGAGAGTGCAGCGCGGCGCTCGACTTCGAAGGGTGTCTGGTAGTCGATACCGGAGTGAAGACGGCGTGTGTTGTAGAAGCCCTCGATGTACTCGAAGAGCTCCTGGTAGGCGAGTCGTGGCGTGGCAAAGCTGCGCCCGAGCTCGGTCTTGATCGTCTTGATCAGGCTCTCCGCCATGGCGTTATCCCAGCAGTCTGCCTTACGGCTCATACTCACCGCGAAGCCGGCCGCCTCGAGCGTGTCTCGGTAGGCGTTACCGCAGTACTGGCCACCACGGTCACTGTGATGGATGAGTCCACGCGGCGGTTGGCGCAGCTGCAGGGCACGGTCCAAGGCTTTCAGGGTCAGGGCTTCGTCGATGCGCTCGCTGACGGCCCAGCCGACGATGCGGCGTGAGAAGACATCCATCAGGACCGCCAGGTACAGCCAGCGCTGCCCCGCCGTGAGAAACGTGATGTCTCCCACCCAAACCTGATCCGGGCGGGAGGCCTCGAAGCGCCGACACAGCAGATTCGGCGCTACCGGGTAGCTGTGTTTGGAGTCGGTTGTCTTACGGTATCGTCGCGTCGACTTGGCTCTAAAGCCCAGCACGCAGCGCAATCGCGCCACCCGCCGGCGGCGGGTGGTCACGCCCTGGCGGCGCAGCTGGCGCTCGATGCGCGGCGTGCCGTAGCGACCGTTGTTGGCCGCGTGCACGGCGAGGATCTCTTGCTTGAGGTGGCGATCTTCCCGGACCCGGGCTGGCTCGGGGCGTCGGCAGCGAGCGTAGTAGCTGCTGCGTGGCACGCCCAGGACCTGGCAGACCCGACCGACGGGATGCTCGCCACGGAGCCGCTCGATGAGCGCCTGGCTCACCGCCGTCGATCCGAGAAGATCGCCAAGGCTTTTTTTAAGATGTCTCGCTCTTCGCGCACCAGCGACAGCTCCCGCTGCAGACGCCGCACTTCCTGCTCTGCGGCGGACCCCGAGCGCCCCGCGCCGCCGCCGAACTCTCGGCGCCAGCGACGGATCATGTCCGGGCGCAGCTCCAGCTCCCGCGCTACGTCCGCCAGCCGGCGACCGCTCTCGTACGCCAGACGCACCGCCTCGCGCTTGAACTCCTTGGAAAACTCCCTGCGTTGCT
>JAUWTE010000513.1 GCA_030609765.1 Acidobacteriota bacterium | reverse complement strand
GAAAATGTCATGGTCGTCGATGATTGCCGGGATGATGTCATTGCCGAAATCGTGGCTGGAAACCGTGCTGGGAGCGTCTTTTCGAAGCAGGTCGTCGAGAAAGTCGGCGTTGAAGACGTATATCCCCATGGAGGCGAGGGCGAGATCTTCGGCCCCAGGAACCGGCTCGGGATCCTCCGGCTTCTCGGTGAAGCGCACGATCATGTCGTTGTTTTTGACAGTCATCACTCCCAACGACGTGGCGCTTTCTCGCGGCACGGCCATACAGCCAACGGTAGCCTCAGCGCCGCTGTCGACGTGAGCGGCGATCATCGGGCCGTAGTCCATCTTGTAGGCGTGATCACCGGCCAGGATCAGAACATACTTGGGCCGCTGGGTGCGCATGATGTCGAGATTCTGATAGACGGCATCGGCGGTGCCCTGATACCAGTTGGCCCCGACACGCTGTTGCGCCGGCACGATCTCGACGAACTCTCCCAGGTGGCCGCGCAAGAAGCCCCAGCCGAGCTGTAGATGGCGGATCAACGAGTGCGCCTTATACTGTGTGAGAACGAAAATTCGGCGCACGTCGGAATTGACGCAGTTCGACAGCGGGAAGTCGATGAGCCTGAATTTGCCCCCGAAGTAGACCGCCGGCTTGGCACGGTTACGGGTCAGATGCATGAGACGCTTCCCTCGGCCGCCGGCAAGAACCAGGGCAAGGGTGTCCCGAGTGATCAGGCTGACGAAACGCTCGTGGTGGGCGACGCTCATGATCTCGTCTCCTGCTGCCGGCCAGGATTCGCGCGTTCGAAGGTATGCTGCTCGAGGGACTGCGGTCCGGATGTTGCCGTCATTGTAACGTTGCCGCCCAGTGAGTGTGTGAAGCCCTTGTAGAAATACGCCGGAACGGGTGATTTTTCGATCGATGAAGATCAGCACGAAGTACTTGGGCGTCACGATGGTTAGCTCCGAAGTCGTGCCGTTCTCGAAGAGCGGGGGGCTGGCCGATGTTGTGGCGGGTCTCTCGGGGGCGCTATCCGCGGCGGGACACGACGTCTCGGTGATCACACCGCTGTACCGCGGCGTCGACCGGACCGATCTTCGGCGCTCGAATGTCGAGCTGCACATTCCCTTGGGAGACGATCTGGTCAGCGCCCATGTCTGGGAAGCTCACTCCGCCGAGGGGGTTGTCACGTACTTCCTCGATATCCCGGAGCTCTACGACCGGTCCGGGCTCTACGGAGAGGGCGGCGTGGATTACCCGGACAACGCGCTGCGTTTCGCGGCACTGTCCCGGGGGGCATTGGAACTGCTCGTGGAGCGGCGGAAAACCTGCGACATCGTGCATGTACACGACTGGCAGGCCGCGCTGATACCGCTCTACATGAAGAGCATCTACGCGAACGAGCCGCATCTAGCCTCGGCGCGTAGCGTCCTGACTCTGCATAATCTCGCCTACCAAGGGATCTTCGACCTCGCGAATCTGGCAGAGACCGGGCTGGGGACCTCCTACGCCACGCCTCGACACCTGGAGTTCTACGGCTCGATGAGCTTTCTGAAGGCGGGCATGGTCGCCGCTGACGCCTTGACGACGGTTTCCCCGACCTACGCGCGTGAGGTTTTGACGAAGGATTTCGGTTGCGGTCTCGAGGGTGTGCTGGCCACTCGGTCGGCTGATCTGCTTGGGATTCTCAACGGCATCGACACCGCCGCATGGAACCCCGCGACCGACGCGCGCCTGCCGGTCCGCTACCGCCTCGGGGCGATGCAGGGGAAGGGCAAGTGTAAGACCGCCCTGCAGCGGGAGGTCGGCCTTCCAGGAGCAGCAGAGAGGCCCTTGATCGGGATGGTGACGCGACTGGTACCGCAGAAGGGAATCGATCTATTCATAGCCTCATTCAGGCAGCTGCTCGAGGCCGACGCCAACTGGGTGATCCTGGGTAATGGGCAGCCGGAGTTGGAGAGGCAACTACGAGCCTTGGCGGAGACTCATCCAGAGCGGCTCGCGGTTCGGATCGGCTTCAACACTGCGATGGCCCGCCGCATTCAAGGGGGCTGCGACTTCACCTTGATGCCATCACGGTTCGAACCTTGCGGCCTCAACCAGCTAGACGCGCTCCGGGACGGCACCATTCCTGTCGTCAGAGCCGTTGGAGGCCTGGCCGATACGGTGATCGACGTCACGGAAGATCCCCGGCGCGGGACGGGGATCTCTTTCCACCCCCCGACAGCCGTCGCCTTGACCGATGCGATTCGGCGCGCTCTGGCCCTTTATCGAAAACCGAAGATCTGGGCCGCACTGCGGAGGCGCGCCATGGAGCAGGATTTCTCCTGGGATCGCTCCGCCGGCACCTACGCTCAGTTGTATGCGGGCCTGAGGGGACGCCCGCCCACGACCATCCCGCCGGGGCCGAGCTAGCCCAGGTTTCTAAGCGGGTCGCGGCTGCGCGGGCGCAATGACTCGTGATGACTGTGTTCCGCTTGATTCGAGGGCTAGGAGGGCAGGCGGATCGACAGTGCCTGGCCCAGGGAACGAAACTCCACCGCCCATTCTGCGGGCGCGCCTTGCTCTGAGAGCTCGTTCAGCTTGCCGGCGGGCAGGTTCTGGAGCCATCGATAGTAGGTGTTCTGCAGCTCCCAGAAGTCCGCTGGAGGTGTCAGCTTGTCGCCCGCTTCGACCAGTTGGCGAAGCAGTCGAAGGCTCACCAGGCTCCACCTGTCCTCGGAGAAGCTATGTGCGACAGCACTCGCCGCCCGTTCGATCTCACGAGGGAGT
>JAUWTE010000472.1 GCA_030609765.1 Acidobacteriota bacterium | reverse complement strand
TTTACCTCCAGCACGTTCTATCGCTATCGCGGCCTGCAGGTTGGGCCGCCAGATACCATCCTGGCCAGCTTCGACGATGGCGCTGTAGCGATTTCAGAGCGCTCGGTGGGCGATGGGCGGGTGCTGGTATGGGCTTCTACTCTCGATACCTACTGGAACAACATCCCCCAGCAGCCTGTCTTCCTTCCGCTGGCCCATCAGCTCGCCAAGTACGCGGCGGGCTACACCGAGTCACCATCGTGGTATTTCACCGGCGAGGCGATCGCCCTGACGAACAACGGCGGGGGACGGCTTCCCAAAGGCACAGAAATTACCCTCTCGTCGCATTCTGGGGATGCCTCCACCACCCACACGGTCGGTGAGGCGAATGGCGGCCTGACTCTCGAGGCACAAGGCTTCCACGACCTGATTTGGTCGGAGGAGTTGCGGGAGAGACAAGTAACGGTGGCATCGAACCTCGACAGGCGTGAATCCGACCTCACCCCTCTCGACGCCGATGAGCTTGCGGCTGCGGTTCGCTGGCACGTCGACTCTGACTCATCCGGCGAGTCGGTAATCGCCGCCACGCCAGAAGAACGTGAAACCAGGCAGGCTTTTTGGTGGTACCTCCTGATCGGAGTATTTCTGCTGTTGATCGGTGAAACGACACTGTCCAACCGCCTGGCCATCGCGCGGCCATGACGTCAAAGGGTATGCTTCGCGGACTCCCCCACGGAGAAGGCTGATGCTGAGCACGTTTGAAGAAATGGACTACACCCAGCTCAGGGATGTCATCCGGCGCGTGAGGCGTCGCTGGCGCCTTCGGGTTCTGCTCAAGGGCACTGCCCTGGTGGCACTCATCGGCTTCGTGACCCTCGCGGTCTTGTCCTATGGTCTCGACTACCTGCGCTACCGCCCCTGGGCCCTCACCAGCTTCAGCGTGCTCATTTATGCGGTCCTTCTCCTCCTTCTCGTACGGTTCTTCGTCATTCCACTGTCCAAGCGGGTCGCCGACGACCGTGTTGCCCTCTACATCGAAGAGCATGAGCCCGAGCTTCAGGCGGAACTCCTCAGCGCTGTTGAGTTCGCCCGCGCACCTCATCTGGAGGATACGCCGGAACGGTCTGCCGCCTTCACCCGAGAATTGATTTCGTCCGCGGTGATGCACTGCCAGAACCTGCAGTATGGCCGCGCCGTGGAGCGCGGGAGCCTGCGCCGTTTCGCCACGGCGGTGGCCGTCGTCGCCGCCTTCCTGCTCATGATCGTACTGCTGAGCCCTACCTTTTTGCGGAACGGGGCGAGCCTGCTGCTGATGCCCTGGACGAGCACGGCATTTGCCAGCCCCTATGCGATCGACGTCGCGCCAAGGAACATCCAGGTTGCTCGCGGCGCCGACCAGCTCGTGACCGCCTACCTGGTGGGCTTCGATTCCGATCGTGTCGAGATCGAATTCCGTAGCGATGGTTCGGAGTGGGAACGCTGGCCGATGAACGACGAGGAAAACGCCGGCGAGTTCCTGTTCATGCTCTTCGACCTCGATGAGCGCACCGAGTACTTCATCGAGGCCAGTGGTGTTCGCTCACCTCTGTACCGAATCGATGTAACCGATTTGCCGTATGTGAACCGTATCGATCTCGAATACCACTTCCCTGCCTATAGTGGGCTGGGAATCCAGACGGTCGAGGATGGTGGCGACATCGCAGTATTGAGTGGAACAGAAGTCCACCTGCGCGCCTATTCGACCGTTGAAGTTCCAGGGGGCAGGATTGTGCTCGAGCCCGAGGATCCCTCGAGCACATCCACAGAAGATCCTGAGAATGCGAATGCGGCAAAGATCGTCGACCTGCAGGTCGACGAAGATGGGTCGTACCAGGGCAGCTTCATCGTGAGCCAGGACGCCACCTATCAGATCGAGCTGCAGGGCTTCAACGGCACCTTGTCTACGGCTTCGTCTGTCTACTTCATCGAGGTACTTACCGATCAGCCGCCGATCATCAGCTTCGACACTCCCGGCCGCGACATCACCGCCAGCACCATTGACGAAGTGTTCGTGGAGGTCGTTGCCGAGGATGATTACGGCTTGTCCGGCCTCGAGCTCATCTATTCCGTGAATGGCGGGGCACAGCAGACCCTTCCGCTTTACCGGGCCGCGACTGGCAATGCTGGCAAGCCTATCGATGAGCTCAGTGCCAGTCACACCTTCTACCTCGAAGAAGAAGACCTCGAGCCCGGCGACTTCATTTCCTATTACGCCCGTGCCTTCGATAGCCATGGCGGAGACTCACAGGTCACCACCACGGATATCTACTTCATCGAGGCCCGCCCCTTCAATCGCGAGTTCCGCCAGGGCCAAGAAGGTGGAATGCCACAGGGAGGCCAACAAGGTCAGCAGCAACAGGGAGCCCTCGCCGAGCGCCAGAAGGAGATCGTCCTGGCGACGTTCAAGCTCATCCGTGACCGAGAGCAGATGAGCGAGCAAGAGCATGAGAGCGACCTGGCAACAGTGGCCATGATGCAGGATCGCTTGCGCGAGCAGGCGGAGCTGCTTCTGGGCCGAACGGCACAGCGTGGCGCTCTTCAGCCCGGATCAGAGTTCCAGCAGATGGCCGAATACATGCGATTGGCAATCGAGGCAATGGGCCCTGCACACGAGAGTCTGATCGCTCAGGATCCTGACGCGGCCCTGCCGCACGAGCAGCGGGCGCTTCAGCAGCTACAACGTGTCGAAGCCCTCATGCGAGAAGTCCAGGTGAATTTCTCCGAAGGCGGCCAGGGCGGCGGTGGGCAGCAGGAGTCCGTAAACGAAGATCTCGCCGATCTCCTCGATTTGGAAATGGACAAGCTGCGCAACCAGTACGAAACCCTGCAGCGTGGGCAACAGCAGCAGCTCGACAACCAGGTCGATGAGGCCCTGCAACGACTCGAGGAGCTCGCCCGGCGCCAGCAACAGGAAAATGAGCGCTCCCGCCGCCAGGCCAACCTGCCGCAGAACATGTCGGGAAGCGGCAGCAGCGCCAGCCAACGCCAGCTTGCGCAGGAGGCCGAAGAGCTGGCGCGGCGACTGGAGCGACTCTCGCGCCAGAACTCCGATCCAGACCTCGCCGACACGGCACGTCGCCTACGTGAGGCCGCCGACGCCATGCGGCGCTCGGCAGCCAGCAACGACGAGAATGCGGTTTCCGAGGGTGTCTCCGCCTTGCGCGATATCGAGCGCGCCCGCGAACAGCTCGACGCGAACCGGACGCGACGCCTGCAACGTGACATGAAAAATGCCCTCGACAAGGTCGACCAGATGCGACAGGAGCAGGACAAGATCGCCGCGGACGTCGAAGAAATGGGCAATGTGC
>JAUWTE010000029.1 GCA_030609765.1 Acidobacteriota bacterium | reverse complement strand
CAGGTAATTGGCCTTGATGGACGCGTGAATACGGCCCTCGAAGTTGCGATTGCCGGAAAGCACTGAGGCAACGGCCAGGTCCTGCTGGCGTATGCCTTCTTCTACCGCCGTGGGGAGTGGGCCAGAGTTACCGATACAGGTGGTGCAACCGTAGCCAACGACGTAGAAACCGAGCGCTTCGAGATCTCCGAGCAGATCGGCCCGGGTCAGGTAATCAGTTACGACATTGGAACCCGGAGCCAGGGAAGTCTTCACCCAGGGTTTGCGGCGTAGACCACGTTCGTTGGCTTTGCGGGCCAGAAGTCCGGCACCGATCATGACACTCGGATTCGAAGTGTTCGTGCAGCTCGTGATGGCCGCGATGACCACGGCGCCGTCCCGCAAGTCGAATTCCTCACCTTCGAGGCGCACCGATGCAGCGCCGTTGCTTGGGGCGAAGGTAGTGCCGAGGGCATCCTGCCATGTCTCCTGCATGTCGGAGAGGGCGATGCGATCCTGCGGACGCTTGGGACCGGCCAGAGCGGGCTGAACCGTGCTCAGGTCGAGCTCGAGGGTGGCCGAATACGTGATATCTCTGTCTTCATCTCGCCACAGCCCCTGAGTCTTGCAGTACTCCCGAACCGCGTCCCGCAAAGCGGCTGGGCGCCCGCTGAGCTCCAGGTACTCGAGAGTCATGTCGTCGACGGGGAAGAAGCCTGCTGTGGCGCCGTACTCCGGCGCCATGTTGGCGATGGTGGCACGGTTTGCTACGGGCATCTGATCGAGGCCGGGTCCGAAGAACTCCACGAACTTGCTCACGACCCCATGCTGCCTGAGCATCTGGGTGACCTTCAGAACCATGTCGGTGGCCGTCGAGCCCTCCGGGAGGTTGCCAATGAGCCGGAAGCCGACCACCTCGGGGATCAACATGTAGATCGGTTGCCCCAACATCACGGCCTCAGCCTCGATGCCGCCGACTCCCCACCCCAGCACGCCGAGTCCGTTGATCATCGTGGTGTGAGAGTCGGTTCCTACGAGGGAGTCCGGGTAGAGCGTGTCGTTGTCGTCCCAGACGACCTTCGCGAGGTACTCGAGGTTCACCTGGTGGACGATTCCAGTCGCCGGAGGAACGACTCGGAAATTATCGAAGGCTCCCTGTCCCCACTTGAGAAACTCGTAGCGCTCGCGGTTGCGCCGGAACTCCATCTCGCTGTTGATGGCCAGCGCAGAATCGCTGTTGAATGCGTCAACCTGAACCGAATGGTCGATGACCAGATCGGAGGGCACCAGGGGGTTCACCTTAGCGGGATCGCCGCCCATCCGGAGCATGGCAGATCGCATGGCCGCCAGGTCGACAACTGCCGGTACCCCGGTGAAATCCTGCAAGATGACGCGCCCCGGGGTGAATGGAATCTCGATGGGCACGACGTTCGTGGCGTCGTAGGAGGCCAGAGCTTTGAGGTGATCTTCGGTGACCACATGATTATCGAAGTGACGCAGGCAAGACTCGAGAAGAACTTTGATGGTGTACGGGAGGTTCTCGACGCGGCCGAGACCGTCCAGGGCTTGCAGCCGATAGATAGTGTGCTCGCCCAGGGCCGTGCTCAGCTTGGTGCGAGCCGCTTCGCGGTAGTCGGTGCTTACGGGCATGGGTTCCTCTCGAGCTTCGTAGAAGTAGCGGGAGACTCTCTGGGGCGAGCCTCAACCGACATCACTCCTAGCGAGGCCGCTGCGCGAGAGACACAACCGCAACCAGTGTATCGGCTCCAGCAGGCCGTGGTGCAAGTGTGCTGCCCGGACCGTGCTAGGCAGCCGCGACGCTGGTTCGTTGGCCGGACAGTACGACACGCCGGAAGCCCATACCGCGGGCCAGGCTCAGCAACGTGGATTCGGCCGAGGCACGAGCTTCGTCGCTGAGGTTCTCGATCATCGCCTCGGCCTGTTCAGTGGCCTCGAGTCTCGCTGCATCGAGCATTTGCTGCCGCGTGGCGTCGTCCATGTTGCTTTGGAAAATCCCCAGCGCCCTGGGTAGCAGCCAGTCGAGAAGGCGACCTTGTTCGGTGTGATAGAAGCGGACGTCGCGGATGTTGATGTCGTAGCTCGGCTTCCCGAGGTCGACGATGAGCGTACGGTCTTCGGCATGCTTCAGTCGCACTGATTCTTCATCGCGAAGATCGTATTTGAAGCTGATTTCGAAGCGAAAGATCATGATCGACTTGCTCTCACTCCAGAGCCAGTGCAGGAACTTCTGCCCCTTCGTGCCCCAAATGCTCTGTCGGCCGACAGCCGGGGCGGAGTAAATCGCGCGTAGAGCAATCAACTCTCCGACGCTACGGATCGATTCGACGTCGCACCCCATCGATTCGACCCTCACCCTGTCGCCCTTGCCGCCGAAGAAGAAGAGGTAGAGGACCATCCCAGAGAGCGCCAGAACTGCCAGAGCCAGCAATACGAGAGCAAATTCCATTTGTCCTTCTCCATAGATCGTCGCGAAGCTGCTATGCACCATACTGTGCTACGTCGTAGCCCTACTGTCAGTTTCAGCGTCGCGAGGGCAAGGATCGCCGCTTCGAGCGCGAAGGCGTACTCGTGCAGTACGTCAAGCACTCGAGTCAAGCGCAAGGCAGCAATTGCGTGGCATTGCGCCCGCGCAGCCGCGATCCGTTGAGAAACCCGGGCTAGCCGGATAGCCTGCGCACGGTGAGATCCTCGTACATTCCGTATGCCCCGACGAGCTTCCCATCGAGGGCGATCGGGATGGTGTAGATTCCGACCTCTACGGAAGTGCCGTCCTTGCGTAGACGACGGCCCTCGACCCGCAAGCGTTCGCCAGCGCGTGTACGGATCGTCAGCTCTCGAGCCATAGCGAGCTCCTGGCTTGGCGCCACCAGTTCGTCCACGTCTTTGCCGATGATCTCTGTTCGGGTGTACAGGAACATGTTCTCGAACGCTTGATTCACCGAGAGGATTCGGTTCGAAGCGTCGAGCACGACGATGGCAAGGGGGTGATTCTCGATCATGGCCAGCAGGTATCGCTGGTCGAAGCGAACCTCCTGCTCGATGCGACGGGCGCTGGTCACGTCCACGACGATGACCCCCACGGTTGTGGTCTCTCCATGCAATGGGCCCACAGGGAAGGCAGAGAAGCGCCAGTATCTGACCTCGGAGGGGGTCGTCTCCTCACTGGTGGGAACTTCGAAGTCGAGGGCGGGATGCCCCGTTTCCAGGACACTCCGCAAGATGGGCTCGATGGCGGGGGCGAGGCCTGGAACGACCTCGGAAAACGGCCGACCGACATGCTCATCGACGGGCAGGCGATGGAGCTGGGAGAGCCTCTCGTTCACGCGGACGAAGCGGAGGGATTGGTCGAGGACCGCCAAACCTGCTGGTGCCCCGGCGAAGAAGGCGCCCCACGGCGTATCGCCCCAGCTCAGCGAACGCCGATTGCCATCTTCCGTGACGTCCGTGACGATGCCGTGCATGACGACGATCTCACCCTTCTCGTCGCGCTGCGCGAAGACCGTGTCATGAACCGTACGCATCTCTCCATCGAGGCGCCGAATCTGGTATTCGAAGTCGCGCAGCCAGCCTTGCGATTGGAGCAGTCTGAGGCGCTCGGCCCGCTGTTCCTCGGAGGGGACGAGGTCGGCAGAGCGGTGCTGCTGTAGCTCCTCGAGGGAGCCCGCGCCGAAGATCTCGACGAGAGCCGGGTTGGCATCGAGGATCTCGCCGGCCGGGGTAACTACATAGATTCCTTGCGAAATGCTGCGGATGAAATCACGCAGGGTGCCGAGATCCTGAAGGCTCGGCTTGCTCTCAACGGGCATGAGAACACCTCGGCGGGAGCACGGAGGCTCGCGCGTTTCAGTCAGTGGGAAGCGACCGGTGTGGGTTCGAGTTTGTCTGATGGCCGCGGGGAACGCGACGGTCGCGCAGACATCTAACATATAACGCGGATGAGATCCTTATGCCAGTCCTCGTCACTCTCCCACCACGGCCTGCTGGTGGATTGTGTAGTCGACACTCAACTCGATGTCTCGGCGCAGGGAGTGCCACACCGAACAGTACTTTTCCCGTGATAGATCGATGGCGCGCTCGACGTTCTTTTCCTGTATATCGCCCGTGATTTCGAAGTGGATTGCGGCGCTGACCAGCCTCTTCGGATCTTCACTGGCACGCTCGGCCCGCAAACGAGCCTCTATCGAGTCCGCCGGTGACCGCATGCGATTCAGGATGTGAACCACGTCGATTGCCATGCAACCGGCGAGTCCAGCGGCCATGGCCTCTACGGGGGAGATGCCTTCTTTCTTCTCTCCGTCGAAAAAGATTTGCCGTTCTCCGACCGTGCCGGAAAACTGCAGGTCGCCTTTCCAGACAAGTTGCAGGTCGATCGCGGCCATGGCGAGCTCTCCTCCGAGGGGCGAAATTCAGGACGTCGACTGCCGACGCTCCATATCCTCGTGATCGATCAGCTCATCACCCTCGACGACCCATCCGTCGAAGAGGTTGATGATTCGGGAGCCGTAGTTTGCCCACTCCTTGTTGTGGGTCACCTGAATGATGGTCGCGCCCTGCTCGTTGAGGCGCTTGAGGAGGTCCATGACCTCCTGGCCCTGGCTCGAGTGCAGGTTCCCGGTGGGCTCATCAGCGAGGATCAGCTTCGGATCTCCGATCACCGCCCTCGCAACAGCGACGAGCTGTTGCTGTCCGCCGGATAGCTGATTCGGGTAGAGGTCCTTCTTCCCGACGATCTGAAAACGATCGAGTATGTCGGCAACCAGGCTTTGGCGCTCCTTGCGCTTGACGTTCCGATACGACAGAGGAATCTCGAGATTCTCATAAACCGTGAGGCTGTCGAGAAGATGGAAGCTCTGGAACACGAAGCCGATGTACTGCTTGTTGAGCTCGTTGCGGTGTTTTGGCTTCATGTCGTGGACGGGATGATCGTACAAGTAGAATTCGCCCGTCCAGTCCCCATCCAGCATGCCGAGGATGCTGAGCAAGGTGGTTTTTCCGGCGCCAGAAGGACCCATCACAGTGACAAAATCACCGCTGCCGACATCGAGGTTGATGCGGCGCAGGACATAGGTTCTTCCGAATCCCGTCTCGTAGAACTTATCCAGGTTGCGTACTTTGATCATCGCGGATCCTCGAAGTTCGCTGCTGGGGGGGTATTCTCTCCCGGATCATATCATCGCCGTTGCCTGGAGCTCTCAATGGACCGCGGCTGCGCGATAGCAAAGGACGCGTCCCCTCGAGAACCCCAGGCAGAGATATAAGACGGTACTTCTGGCTGCAGGTTTCAGGCAAAAATATGGAGGCGGTTAGTGGTGCGCCAGCCTCAGCCCCAGGCCGCTCCCCAGTTTTGTCCACCTAAGGGACAGGGCCGGCGCGCCGCTAACCGCCTCTCTGACATCTCTATGTAAGCAAGGCGCGTGCCAACTCTACCGCACCACTGAAGCGCGGCTAGAGGCTGTTTGATCGGGAGAATGAGGAGAGAACTGTCCGCTTCTGGGATACCAATGTCCCACAAGCGAACATCGCGCGGGCGATGACTTGTACCTTGCGTAATCGGGGCCTACGATGCCTTTACAGGCAGGCCGTGGTGGAAGGAACTCCAAGACTGGATTCAGGGGGCGACCGATGGATCTCAAGCGTATTGCGGCCGAGCGCGCCGCGGACTTCCTCGCTGATGTCAAGGTTCTCGGCCTGGGGACCGGGTCGACTGCGGCGCACTTTGCCGAGGTGGTGGCCGAACGTCGCCTGGCAGGCGAGCTGGCCGATCTGATTGCCGTGCCCACGTCGATCCAGACGCAACGCCTGGCCGAGCGATTGGAGATTCCACTGTCGACACTGGATCAGCACAGCAGGATGGACCTGACAGTCGACGGCGCCGATGAGGTTGATCCACAGCTCGATCTCATCAAGGGGCATGGAGGTGCGCTGACCCGCGAGAAAATCGTGGCCTTCGCCAGCACTTGCGTGGTCATTATCGTTGACGAATCCAAGATCGTCGGGCGACTCGGTGAGCGTGTCACCGTTCCCGTCGAGGTCGTCCAGTTTGGCTGGAAGGTGACGCGCGAGCGTCTCATCGAGCTCGGTGCGAGTACCACACTTCGAGAAACGGGCGAAGGGCCGTACGTCACCGATCAGGGCAACTACATTATCGACTGCGGTTTCGGCGAAGCTCTGAGTGCGCCGGACCCAATAGCCAGCGCGATCAACAACCTACCTGGGGTCGTCGAGCACGGGCTCTTCCTCGGTGTTGCCGACCATGTTGTCGTTGCCGCCGAAAGCGGCGCGCGGGTGCTCAACCGGGTGCGCCCCTGACGCCCCTGCGGGTCGTGCCGGCTTCTTGCGGATCGCTAGCAGGCGTCTACCGACTCCCTGCCGATGCCAACGCGGCGGAGGATGTTCTCTAGAGGGCAGAGTCCCGTGAACGCGCTCTGCAGCAAGTTTGCCCCCACAAAGGCGGTAAACAGGAAGAAGCCGGCGTGTACCCAGTAGCCGAGCGCCAGGCTGATCAGTACGAAGCTGCCGGCGGCGGCGCGAATGATTCGTTCCATGCTCATGATTTTTCCTGCTGGTGTTTGTCGTTCGATGGTTGTTTGGCGAATCAGTAGACCTGCTCGACGGGCGTCACGGCGATCCGTAGGCAGGGATAGGTGTCGCAGCTCCTGGCGTATTCAGCCAGCTCGTTGACTATGGCTTGAACTTGCGTGTCCTCGGCACCCGGAACCAGAAACACGGTTGCTTCCCAGTCCATGGTCCTGGGTACCTCCCCGGGATCACAGAACTTGGAGCCGCTCGCGCCGCCAATTCGGAGGAAGCCCTCCAGGCTTGCGTGGTCGAGTGCGTTGACGACGCGATTCTCGAGGTCTCGACTGCAGTAGATGGTCAGTTGTTTCATCAACAGACTCCTTCAGATTGCAGCGGTCACGTCCATCTCGAAAACGCGGATGCCCTCGCCCTCGGAGCACTGCTCCGAGAAATCACGCAGGGCGGAAATCAGCTCGGCGGCCTTGTCTTCGGAAACGGCAGTGAAGAGGAGGGACACGGCGCCTGGGTAGGCGCGGGTGCCGAGATGTCGCCCCGTGGCCCCGGATCCACGTAATCCGTCGAGCTCCGTGAACGTGTGCACCTCGTGTGCGTCGATGATTTTCTGAACATCGGCACTGCGCTCTCCGGAACAGATGATGAGTAGTAGCTTCATGATGATCAGTCCTCCAACTCTGGAACTTCGTTGTCGTTCTCGTCCTCTTCGGGGGCGTCAGGGCTCGCTCCCGCCCAGGCTGGAGGGAGCGGCTGGGGGTCGTGTCGCTTCTCGACCATGAAGTGGACCAGTGGCACCACGACCAGGGTCAGTACCGTCGAGGCGATGGCACCGGTCATGAGGGCGATGGCAAGGCCCTCAAAAATGGGGTCGAAGAGAATGACGATGGCTCCAACGACCACCGTTCCCGCCGTCAGCAGGATCGGGCGGAAGCGAACCGCGCCGGCCTCGATCACCGCCTCGCCGAGCGTCTTGCCGCGCTCCAATGACAGATTCACGAAGTCGATCAGCAAGACCGAGTTGCGCACCATGATTCCGGCGAGCGCGATGAAGCCGATCATGGACGTCGCGGTGAAGAAAGCGCCGAACAGCCAGTGGCCAGGCAACACGCCGATCAAGGCCAACGGGATGGAGATCATCATCGTCAGTGGGGTTTGGAACGAGCCGAACCATCCGATGATGAGAATGTAGATGAGAATCAGAACGATCCCGAAAGCCGCTCCGAGATCGCGAAACACCTCATACGTGATGTGCCATTCCCCATCCCATTTCATCGAGGCCTGCTCTTGCGACAGCGGCTCGTCACGATAGAACTGCTCGATCATGGTTCCGTCCGGACGCTCGACCTCAGCCAGGCGCTCGGCCATGTCGAGGATGGCGTAGATCGGACTCTCCTGGGTGCCTGCCACCTCGCCTACGACATAGACAACGGGCTGCAGGTTCTTGCGGTGCAGGCTCACGGGCGCGGTCGTCTGCACTACCTGGCCAAGCTCGGAGAGCGGCACCATCGTCCCGTTCATCGACATGAGTCGGATGCTGGTCAGGTCTGCCGTCGACGAACGCTCCGAACGCGGGAGCTGAAGACGGATGGCGACAGGCTCGAGCTCGTCGGGCATGTGCAGGATTCCCACATCTTCTCCCTCGAGAGCGAGGCGGAGCGTCCTGGCGATTGCCACAGCGGGCACGCCATGCAGGGCCGCCTTCTCATGGTCGACCTCGAAGACACGCTTCGGTTGGGGTGCTTCCACGTACCAATCGGTGTCGACCACGCCCTCCGTGGCATCGAATATTTCCTTGATCCGTGCTGCGAGATCGATCCGGGCCTCCTGGGTGGGACCGTATGCCTCTGCCACCAGGGTTGACATCACTGGGGGGCCAGGCGGGATTTCCAGCACCTTGGCAACGATCCCATGACGTGCGGCGATCTCCTGAATCGGCGGCCGGATACGCTTGGCGATGTCATGCGACTGTTCGTTGCGATCATGCTTCGAGGCCAGGTTGACCTGGATGTCAGCGACGTTGGCGCCCGAGCGCAAGTCGTAATGACGCACCAAGCCGTTGAAATTGATGGGAGCCGCGGTGCCGGCATAAATCTGCAGGTCGGTGACTTCGGGGACAGTCTGCAGGTAGGTAGCGATCTCGCGCGCAACCAGCGTGGTCGACTCCAGCGTGGTGCCCTCCGGCATGTCGATAATGATCTGCACCTCACTCTTGTTGTCGAAGGGCAGCATCTTGACGCTGACCATCTCGAGAGGGATCAGAGCGACGGATGCCAGCAGCAAGGCGACCACGATACCGAGGAAGCTCCAGCGCCGCAGCGGGCTCTGCAGCAAGGGCAGAAGGATGCCTCTGTAGATCCTGTAGACGCGACTGCTCTCCAGGTTGTAGCCCTCCTCGTGGTGCTCACCCTGTTTGCGCAACAGGCGATAGGCAAACCATGGGGCCGCGATCAGCGCGACAAGGAGTGAAAAGATCATCGCGAGCGATGCGCCAACCGGCATCGGGCGCATGTACGGACCCATGAGGCCGCGAACGAAGGCCATCGGCAGGACGGCGGCGATGACGGTGAGGGTGGCGAGGATCGTCGGGTTACCGACTTCATTCACAGCGGTTATGGCTGCCTGCAGGGGGGGCAGCTTCTTCATCGCCAGATGGCGAACAATGTTCTCGACGATGATGATCGAATCGTCGACGACGATTCCAGTGACGAAAATGAGAGCGAACAGCGTCACCCGATTCAGCGTGTAGCCGAATAGGTAGTAAATGAACAGAGTGAGTGCGAATGACACGGGGACCGAGATGAACACGACGAGAGCTCCGCGCCATCCCAGAGAGAGGGCAATGACGATGCTCACTGAGATGATCGCCACGATCAGGTGAGTCAGCAGCTCGTCGGCCTTCTCCTTGGCGGTCGCGCCATAATCGCGGGTGACGGTGACGTTGACGCCGGGTGGGATGAGCCGGCCGTCGAGGTCCTCGATCTTCGCGAGTATGCTGGTGACGATCTTGTGGGCGTCGGAGCCCTTGCGCTTGGCCACGGTCAAGGTGACGCCGGGCAAAACGACATCGGCGGTGGGGCTCATCGGCTGCGCGTCGTGAACGGCGGCCGGCCCTGAGGCGAAAAAGACGTACTCCTCGGCATCCGCTGCGCCGTCGCTGACGGTGGCCACGTCACGGAGGAACACGGGGCGGCTGTTGTAGACGCCTACCACCAGGCCGGCAATCTCGTCGACGTCCGCAAGGAATGCGTTGGTTTCGACGAGGACTTCTTGCCCTCCCATTTCATATGAACCGGAGGGCACGGTGACATTCTGAGCCTGCAATGCCTGGGCAACCATGCCTGGGTCGATGTTGGAGCCGGCCATTCGGGCGGCGTCCAGATGAACGGCCACCTGCCGGCGCTGGCCTCCGATTACCTGAACGTCAGAGACGTTGTCGATGCGCCCGAGCTCGCGACGGAGCTCGGTGCCGATGCGTCTGAGGTCGTAGCCGTCGTACCGATCGCTCCAGAGAGTCAGTGCGAGAACGGGAACATCATCGATGGTGCGGGATTTAACCAGCGGTGGGGTCGCTCCCCGCGGCATCTTGTCGATGCCCGAGGCCAGCTTCTGGTAAAGCTTGACGAGGCTTCTTTCCTCGTCGTCGCCAACGTAGAAGCGCACCGTGATCATCGAGACGCCAGCCATGGAAACGGAGTAGACGTACTCCACACCGGGGATCTCCCACATACGCTTCTCGAGTGGAATCGTGACGCGGTTTTCGACCTCGGAGGGGGAAGCTCCAGGAAGTCCGACGAAGATGTCGACTACCGGCACGACGATCTGTGGCTCTTCCTCGCGAGATGTCAGCGCTATGGCCAGGGCACCCAGAGCCAGAGAGGCGATAACGAGAAGGGGCGTGAGCTTGGAGTTGATGAACATCTGGCCGATCTTGCCGGCAGGTCCGAGTCCGGGCATCATCGGGTCACCTCGCAGTCACAGGAGCGCCGTCGCCGACGGTGCCGGGAGGCGAGATGAGATAACGGTCGCCTGCATCGAGGCCCGACAGAACCTCTACGTTCGTCTCGAAATGACGACCGAGCTTGATCCAGCGCAGATGGGCGACGCTATCGGAGCCGACGACGAGAATGCCCTCGAGTTGACCTCGACGCACGATCGAGGTCTCTGGAACAACGAGTGCGTTACGAGTCCCATGGGTAAAGCCGACGCGCGCAAACATCCCCGATTTGATCGCTCCGTCGGGGTTGTCCAGCAGTAGCTGTACTGCGAATGTCCTGGTCGCACGATCGCCGGCCGGCATGACGCGATCGATTTTGGCCTCCATCTTGTCGCCAAGAACGTCGATGAACACCTCGGCGGAGCTGCCAACCTCGAGCCTCGTCACCTCGGCCTCAGGAACGGTCACAGTGACCTTGATTCTAGAGAGGTCCTCGATGACGAACATCGGGGCGCCCGGGGCGGACATGTCACCGAGCTCGACGAGCTTGGAGATCACCCACCCTGAAAACGGAGTGTGCACCTCGGCGTACGAGATGGTGACCTCGGCGGCAGCCAGATTGGCTCGCGCCAGCTCCAGGCCCGCTCGAGCCACTCGAAAGCCGGCGGTTGCGTCTTCGAGGTTCTTGTCGGTCACCGACTTCTGCTCGTGCAGATCGATCATGCGCCGGTGTTGCGCCTCGGCGTTCTCGAGGCTGGCCTCGGCCATCGTCACAGAGGCCCGCGCCTGGGCCACGGCGGCCTCCAGGTCGCGGCTCTCCAGAGTGGCCAGAAGCTGCCCCTCCTCGACCCGATCGCCCTCGCGCACGAGAACCTCGTTCACCCTGCCGAGCAGCTTGGTGCCGGGTGAAACTCGCCGCCATGGTTCCGCTGAGCCCGTCGCTGTGCTGATCAGCGGCACTTCGACAACCTCCGCAATGGCGGTATCGACGACCACTGGAGCGCGGGACACCGCGCTCTGCGCGACAGGTTCGTGGTCACTGCCGCACGCAGCGGCCCCCGCGGTTGCGAGGAGTCCCAAGAGGGCAGTTGCCCAGATCTTCCTGCTTCGGTGTCTGTTCATTTCTCGACTCATCGTTGTTGCTCCTATCGCCCTTACTTTCGGCCAATAGCCAGATCGAGCGTTGCCTGGCTGAGCAGAAGGTCGCGCCCAGCGCCGATGGCGCGAGTGCGGGCCTGGGTGAGCGCCGTCTCTGCGTCCAGGAGCTCGATTAGGGTGGTGAGACCTTCGCGGTATCGGTTTTCAATGATCCTAATGCTCTCCTCGGCGAGCTCGATGGACCGCCGTGCTTGTTCGAGCCTCTGCTCGGCTGCCCCTCTTTCGAGGAAAGCCTCTCGTACCTGCAGGGATATGTACTGTTCGAGAAGCTTTATGGAGCGCTCTGCCTGAAGCAGTTGGGCGGTCTGCTGCCTAACTCTCGCAGACCTCGCTTGATCGAAGATCGACCACTGCAGAGCACCGACCAGCGTCCAATTGGTTCCCTGCGCGCCGATGAAATCCTTGTCGTTCATCTCGAACGAGCCGGCAAATCCGATGGTCGGCCAATATTCGGCGCGGGCGGCATCGACCATCTTTCCGGCAGCCGCGTGTTGGCTACCGGCTCCGCTGAGGTCGGGGCGAGACATCATGGCCTCAGAGATGAGTTGCTCGAGGTTGTCGTCGGGCACCTCGGGGACATCGATGGTTTCCGGGAGGCTGAAGGGGGTACCGAGGTCGCGCCCCATGGTCATGTTGACGGCTGCATGGGCGATGGCGATGGCGGTACGAGCGCGGATCACCATCTCCTCGACCTCGCTCGCGCGCAACCTGGCCTGCAACACGTCCGATTCAACCACCAGGCCCGCATCGCGCATGGTCTCGACCAGGGCAACGTGGGCCTGAGCGGTCTTCATGCTTTCCTCGGCGACGGTCAAGTGGCGGTTGGCGACAACCGCGCCCGTGTAGGCCTCGACCACCTGGTGGATGACCTCCTGGCGAGTTCTCTTCCGCTGTTGAACCGTGGCCTCCTGTCCATGCTCGGTGGCCTCTACGTGACGCGAGATGCGCCCTCCCGTCCAGACCGGTTGGGTAACCGACAACCGTGTGTTCCAGTTGTTGTAGGGGTCAGGGTTGTTCAGCGCGTCGAGCTGGAAGTCCTCCATGGTAAAGGAGGCCTGCCCCAGCTTGTTGCCGAACACGTACACCGGATTCGTGGTGCGCATGAACGTTTCCCAGAGCTCCACGTGCGGATACATGCTGGCCTTGGCCTCATCGGTCATGGCCTCGGCATGGATCACCACGGCGTCGGCGACGCCTAGTTGATGGTTCTGCTCCACGGCTGTCACGATCGCCTGATCGAGAGTGAGAGCTCGTCCCGCCGATTGGGCACCGGCTGGGTCGACTCCACCAAGGAGCGGGATCGCGAGCGCGACAAGAAATAGCGCAAGAGCTCGTCTGCTCATCTTTTTGACCTGTATTGGAGAAAATGGAATTTGTTGTTCATAGTAACGAAAAACGGGAGGATGCAGGGCCTCGGCAGGAGTCTTTGACGATTGGCAGTGTCGAAGCTGCGTGCACCTCGTAGTAGAGATGCACGCGGAGCCCCTTGGTCACTTCGGGCGGGGGAGGTAGGGGGTGGCCAGTGGCAGGGAAGTTAGCGAGGTCGCAGGCGCGGTAGGGAGCTACAGAAGCTCAGCCTTCATCACGGTTACGGCCTGACCGCCCAGATGAACGCGCTCTCCGCCCAAACGAATGCGCACTTCGCCACCTCGGCGGCTGGCCTGATAGGCGAGCATCTCTTCCTTGCCCAGCTTTTCTCCCCAGTGAGGGCCCAGGCTGCAATGCGCCGAACCCGTAACCGGGTCCTCGTGCACGCCGCTCTGCGGCGCAAAGAAACGTGACAGGAAGTCATATTCTTTCCGATCCGAGGGGCTCGTCACGATGAGGCCCCGTGCGTCGGCTTGCCGGATCAGTTCCATGTTCGGGCGCAGGTCACGGAGCTCCTGCGCCAATTCGACCTCAACGAGAAAATCGAACTCGCTCATGCCCACGAATACCGGGCGCACGGCCAGGGCTTCTTCGAGATCGATGTTGCAGGTTGCAGGGGTCACGCCGCTGGCAGGGAAGTCGAGCTCGATCCATTCGCCGAGATGGCTGGCATGCAATACGCCGCTGCGTGTGTGGAAGCTGAGCTGTTTGTCCGCTCGAGCGATTCCTGTCTCCCAAATGACGTGGGCTGTCGCCAAGGTGGCGTGGCCACAAAGGTCGACCTCGAGAAGCGGCGTAAACCAGCGAAGGTCGAAGCCATCGTCTCCCTGGCTCACGAACGCGGTTTCCGAGAGGTTCATCTCGTGCGCCACGCTCTGCATCCAGGTGTCCGAGTGGGGCTCGGTGAGAATGCAGACGGCTGCCGGGTTTCCGGCGAACGGTTTGCTCGTGAACGCATCGACCTGAAAGAGGCGAGTTCCCAT
>JAUWTE010000452.1 GCA_030609765.1 Acidobacteriota bacterium | reverse complement strand
TGGCGAAGCTCATCTTCTTGGCGAGCTCCGGCACGAGGAAACCGCGCCAGCCGATCTCCTCGCCCAGGGCGGTGATGCAGCTACCGATCATTCCCAATGTTCCCGCGAGCACGAGAAAGACCAGTAGCGCGACCCCGGTTGAAACCCCGCTCATGCCCCATCGGCCGGCTACCTCCTGGGCCGCGGCGGCATTCAGACCCCCGAGCCCGAACAACCACACCGGTACATAGACAGCCGCGGCGTACCCCAACGGCAGCAGGTAGCTCGTGACCTGATAGCGGGTCTTGCCCCATCCCCATCCCAGCCAGCGCAGGTTCCTCTGGAAGATCAGGGTGGTCAGCAGGGCCGCCAGCCCGGGAGACCACATGAGTCCCAGAACGTAGAGTCCGCCCTGGGCACCGAGAGAGCCTGCCGCTCCGATGAGGTACCAGAAGATGCTGCTGAATCCGAATGTGAGCAGCAGAAAGGTAGTGAGTCGCTTGTGGCCGGACGGGTTCTGCCGCACGTTCATCTATTCGTCATCCTCGATGACAATGGTGTCGGCGACCTTGTCACCGAGTCGCTGTCTGAGGGGGTCGTTGATGACCAAGTAGATCTCGATGCCCGTGATGATCAGCACGAGAAGGATCATGGGTGTTATGAGGAACGAGCCCATGATCGAGTAGAACAGAAAGGGAATCAGTGCGGCGGGCGCAAACATCCAGTTGCGTCGAATCGAGTCTTCGATGTCGGTGTAGCTGCCATCGAGCCGGACCGGTCGGATCTTCATGATCGCCTTGCCGACCGAGCGATGATTCATGAACTCGACCTCGAGACCGTCGCGCAAGACCCAGTAGGTCGCCGCCGCCACGCCGCCGAGAATCGGAACGGCTGCCAAGAAAGCGCCGATGATGAAATCGATGAGCGCCGCCAACAGGCGTTTGTCGATGGGCGCTGGCTGAAGCTCGAACCCGGCATCTGATTCGGTCATGTCTACCTCGTTTCTCCGCCGCTGGTTGCGACTCTATGTTCCGGGGTAGTCAAGTAACAATACGAAAAGGACGGTAAGAAGTTTTCAGGCAGAGCCGTGCAGCTCCCACCACTCCTGGGCGCTTCGTCTGTCCCAGGAGGGGGAGGGGCAGGTGGCGAGGTCGTCCGCCAGCTCCGAGGTAGTCTGGTAGCGCTTCGCCGGGTCCTTCTCGAGGCACTTCATGATGACTCTATCGAGCTCTGGCGGAACCGTCATCTCGGTGCGTTGCGATGGCGGCACGGGCGCCTTGTTGACATGGTCGACCACCATCGCCATGGGGCTGCCAGACTCGAATACATATTGTCCGGTGAGCAACCAGTAGCCGACGCATCCCAACGCGTAGATGTCGGCCCGCCCATCGATATTGCCGGTAGCCAGAGCCAGCTCCGGCGGCATGTAGGCAGGCGTTCCGCTCGTCATTCCCTGCGTGGTGAGCTGCGCCTCCGCCTCGCCCTTTGACTCGGTCTTCACGAGCCCGAAGTCCAGCACTTTGACGAAGTCGAAGGTCATGCCCTTGCGGCAAGCGAAGATGTTCGCCGGTTTGATGTCACGATGGACCATGCCGTGGTTGTGCGCATCGCCGAGCGATTCGCAGGCTTGCAGGAGAAGATGAATGGCTCTGTTCGGAGGCAGGGGCCCGTGCTCTTTCACCATGGTGTCGAGGTCGAGCCCGTCGAGGAACTCCATGACGTAGTAGAAGACGCCGTCGGTTGAGATGCCGAAGTCGTAGAGCTCGATGGTGTGGGGCGAGCCCAAAGCCGCCGTTGACTGCGCTTCGCGCTCGAAGCGGCGCAGCGCGATATCTGCCGCCTCGGCACCGCCGGCGCCCAGCATCTCGGAGCGAATCAGCTTGATGGCCGCCGGACGGGCCAACATCTGGTGCTCCGCCAGCCATACCTCACCCATGCCGCCTTCGCCGATCTTCGTTTTCAAGGTGTACTGGCCCATGACGTTGGCCTCGACGGCTTTGACGCGCAGCCTGTTCATTGTGTAGGTGCCATACACCGCGATCGCAGCAGCAACCAGAAGGATCCCGACACCGAATGTTTGCCTCTCGGCGGTGAAGACTTGCTCCAGGCCCGCGACGCTTTCCGAGTGGTTCCAGATCACTACTCTGAGAACGACAAAAGGCATCGCGGCAATCGGCAGCACGATGGCCAGAGCTCGCCTCCAGGTATTGGGAATGAACAAGCCGTAGGCGGCGATGACGACGATCGCGTGCGCCAGGGCACGATTCCACTCCGCCACCGTCGCTCCGGCGTTGCCCTGCGCCAGCTCTCGCACCATCAGACCGTAGTCGATATCGGCGAGGGTCAGGGTGAGCCCGGCGAACGCAATCAGCTCCAGCAGCCTGAGCGAGACGAGCGGCAGCTTGACTCGGCTGTGCAGCAGCGCGGCGAGCAGCACAAGGACGATGAGGAGGGCGTACATCACCACGGGCGCATTATCGGGACTCGAGATTCGCCAGCGGATGTTCATGATCAAGCTGGCGGCTGCCAACAAGGTGACGACCGCGGCCAATCGAGTGCGCAACTCGTCGGCGATTTGTTCTTGGAGCTGTGACCGTCCACTGCCCACCATCCCCGCGTCACGGCTGAAGCGTTGCAGGCCGGTGCGGCTGAGCAGGCCGCCGGTCACCGCGGAGCGCACATGGTCGAGGGCCGATCGCGCCTGCTCGCTGTTCTGCGGCGCGGAAGATTGCTGTGACGGTTGCCCCGGCGATGGGTGCGTAGTCGGAACAGCAGAGGTCCGCGACTCAGAATCGGGCGTTTCAGGAGTCATGGTTCCAGCCGATCCCTCTGCCAATGTGTGATCGCGGCGTCACCTCTCCATGGACGCTGGAGCGCTCTCGCGCCAACAGCTCCTCGATACTACTTCACCAGGGCAGGGGTCGTCTCGGTCTGTCCTCCCCACGCCCGCAGCAGGAGCGTGGTGAGAAATGCAGGCTAGCCGCGCATGGCAGGACGCCCGCGCAGTTGTTTTGATGCCGCGAAGGAACTTATGCTCGGTGTCAGGCACAGCAGCGAATCCTCATCCCCAACGGTGATCCGATGCGAGACCTCGCCTTTGCCCGACATCATGAAAGGTCGACCTCTGTTTACCTCGTCGCCCTTGCCATGGTCCTTATCGCTGCCCTTGCGACCCTGAGAGCGACACCGCTCATCGCCCAGGATTGGTCGCAGTGGAGGGGCCCGGCACGCGATGGCGTCGCCACAGGCATCTCGCTGCCAGATGCCTGGCCCGGAGAGCTTCAGCGTCTCTGGCAGGTCAAGGTAGGGGAGGGTTACTCGAGCCCGATAGTCTCCGGCGACCGTGTTTTCGTGTTCTCTCGCGAGGGCGACGAGGAGGTTGCTCGGGCACTCAATCTCGAGGACGGCGCGACCCTGTGGCGCACCTCCTATGAGGCACCGTATCGGGTGAACCGTGCCGCCAGCTCCCACGGCAGTGGCCCGAAGTCTACGCCCATCCTGGCC
>JAUWTE010000474.1 GCA_030609765.1 Acidobacteriota bacterium | reverse complement strand
GTCACCTGGTCGAACTCGGCGAGCGCCGCGTCGGTATCACCGAGCTGCGTATAGACGGCACCCAGGTTGTAGTTGATTGCCGGATCGGTCGGGTCGAGCTGCTGGGCGCGCTCGAGCTCGACCCGGGCGACCTCGAACTGGCCGGCGCGTTTAGCGATGAGGCCTGTGAGGAATGGCACGCCGGGGTGAGATTCATCGCGCGCCCCAGCCTCCTGGAGGGCCTCCAGGCCGCCCGCATAATTGCGATCCCGGAAGCGAGCCAGGCCGAGATTCAAGTAGTCCTGCGCCGTCGCTTCCGGGTCCTCCACCACCTCGGCGAAAATCTGTGCAGCCTGCGCGTAGAGCTTCTCTTCGAACTGCGCCTGGCCACGGTTGCGGAGCTGCTGAAGCGCCACTTGCCCCGAGCTCGTCTCCTGCGATCCGGCCAATCCCGAAAGACCCCAGATGGCCACCACGGCCACGGTGGCCACAACAACCAGGCCCCCTCGACCGGATCTCAGAACCCCGCTTGCAGTCATCATTCCGCCTTGTTACCTCGGTGATTTTGCGTCCGACCCTGGACAGGATGCATCAGTGTATCAACAGAGGGGGCCGACGGCATGTGGGCCTATGTGATATAGAAATGCTCCATGCGCATCCTCCTCGGCGTGGTGGTTGGCATTTTGATCGGTTTGGCGATCGCCTATTTCTGGGGTCTCCCCCTCGACTGGATCGATATCGGTGCAGAAACCAGCGGAGCCGTCGGCGACGTGGCAGTTACCGCATCGGTGCGCACCGCCCTGGCCTTGCAGAAGGATTTCGATCTGTTCGGCGGCATCGAGGTGAGCACCGAGCGGGGAGTCGTCACCCTGACGGGCTCCGTTGCCGATGACGAACAGCGGCAGCTGGCAGGCTTGATCGCTCGGGGCATCGAGGGGGTTCGCGAGGTAATCAACGATCTCGAGTTGGCGGGATCCGACACTGAGGAGGCGAGATGAGCCCTCTGATCGTCACTATCTTGTGCTTTGCCGCATACCTCATCGCTTACAGGTTCTACGCACGTTTTCTCGCCCGTCGGATTTTCGAGCTCAATGACTCGATACCGACTCCCGCCCATACACTGCGGGACGATATCGACTACGTGCCAGCCAACAAGTTCGTCCTGTTCGGCCACCACTACGCCTCGATCACCGGCCTCTCGCCCATGCTGGGCCCGGCGATTGCGGTGATCTGGGGCTGGGTACCCGCCATGTTGTGGGTGGTTCTGGGCGCGATCTTCGTGGGTTGTGTTCACGACTTCGGTTCGCTGGTCGTGTCGATCCGCGCCCGCGGCATGTCGATCGGCAAGGTTGCAGAGGGTCTCATCGGCAAACGTGCCAAGAGTCTCATGCACGTGATCATCTTCTTCCTCATCGCCCTGGCGATGGGTGTGTTCGTGCACGTCGTGGCACAGCTCTTCTCCCCCGCCTTCTATCCGGAAGCGGTCATGCCGACCGCGGCCCTCATGCTCATCGCAGTGGTCATGGGCGTGGTGATCTACCGGAAGGGATGGAAGATTCCCCCGGTCACGTCGATCGGCTTCGTCGCCATGCTGGTGCTCGTCTGGATCGGCATGGGGGTGCCGGTGGTCGGGCCTTCCATGGGTCAGTGGAAGTGGATGCTACTGGCATATGCCTTCGCGGCCAGCGTGCTGCCCGTGTGGATGTTGTTGCAGCCGCGCGACTACATCAACAGCCTGCTGCTCTACCTGGGGCTGGCGGGCATGTACATCGGCATGCTGGTCAGTCGCCCAGAGTTTGTAGCACCGGCGATCGATCTGAGCCCGGAGGGCGCGCCGCCCATTTTCCCCTTCGTCTTCATCGTCATTGCCTGTGGGGCCGCCAGCGGCTTCCACGCGCTGGTCTCATCGGGAACGACCGCCAAGCAACTCGACAAGGAAACCGACGCGCGCTTCGTCGGCTATGGCGGCATGATAGGTGAGTCCTTGCTCGGGCTGATGGCCGTGCTCGCGTGCACGGCCGGCTTCCACTCCCATCAGGACTGGCTGGCCCACTACCGGAGCTGGCACACCGCCGAGGGCCTCGGTGCGAACATCGGCGCGTTCATCTCCGGAACGTCGCACTTCCTGGCCGGCCTGGGTATCCCCGTTGAGCTCGGCAACACGTTCGTGGCGGTGATCGTCGTCTCGTTCGCCCTGACGACGCTGGATTCGGCAACGCGCCTGCTGCGCTACAACATCGCGGAGATCGGCGAGACGGTGAAAATGCCGATTCTCGGAAATCGCTTCGTGGCATCCGTGCTCGCGGTGCTCGCTATCGGGTTCTTCGCCTTCTACGAGTTCGAAGGCCGGGCGGCGGGACTGGTGCTCTGGCAGCTCTTCGGAACGACCAACCAGCTCATGGCCGGCCTCGCTTTGCTGGCGGTCACGCTCTACCTGTTGCGGCGTCGCAAGCCCATCCGCTACACGCTGCTGCCGATGATATTCATGCTCGCCACGACGCTGACAGCGATGATCAGCAAGCTCAATGATTTCTGGCAGGCACGCGACTGGGTACTGTTGGGCACCGGCGGAGTGATCTTCATCCTGGCGATCTGGCTCGCCGTGGAGGCAGCGTTGGCCGTGCGTCGCTACATGAGACAGCCCCCGGTCGAGAGCCTAGAGGTCCAGTTCGATTCCTAGCCCGGGTTTCTCAACGGGTAGCGTAGCGAGCGAGTGCGAGGGCGTGTGAGGACAAGGCGCGCGTCGGCGCGCGGCCTACTCCTGAAAAGACAGAGGGGCCGGGAAGCCACCTGCTGGCTCCTGGCCCCTCAAAATTCGCTGACAACTACGAGGCAGTTACCTACCCTCAGCTCTCGAACGCGATGCCCGAAAGGTCGTAGTTGTACTTGGTGAAGTCCGTCCACTTCTCGGGGACTTCTTCGTCCATGAAGATCGCATCAACAGGACAAACCGGCTCGCAAGCGCCGCAGTCGATGCATTCCTCTGGATGAATGTACAGCATGTTTGCCCGCCCCTCGACGGCCGTCGCACCCTGCTCGGTGGTGCCGTCCTCGGCGAACTCGTAGATGCAGTCGACGGGGCAAACCTCGACGCATGCCTGGTCCTTAACGTCGATGCAAGGCTCGCAAATGATGTACGGCATTCTCGTGTACTCCTGAGGTCTGGCGCTGAGCGCGCTACGGAGACGATCCTTGAAACCGGGAGGCAGCTTACCACCACAAGGTGCCGATGCAAAGTCGGCCACCAACCTCCCCAGACTAGCAGGCCGTGGTGAAAGTGTGGTGGGTCTGGGAAGTGGGACTTACGGGCGAGG
>JAUWTE010000378.1 GCA_030609765.1 Acidobacteriota bacterium | reverse complement strand
CGGGTAAACGCCTCCTGAGAGCCCCCTGGGTGTCACCCGGCCTCGACGTCCCTTCGCGACTATTGACTTCCCTTGCGGACTGTCAGGATCCATCCGTAGATGGCCGCATTTAGAACTAGGACCGCGATGCCGAGACTGATCTGGGTTCCTCTCGTGAGTCCCGGGGGGTAGATGATGGGGACTACGTAGTATTCGATGAAGCTCCCGCCGTAGCCTGCTTGCCCGCCCATCTGCCGTAGGCCGTTCTCCAGCGGTGTCAGGGGGCAGATCCAGCCTGCCAGCTCGATCAGAGCGCCCCACGCCGCGGTTGGGAGATGGATCCAGGCCAGGCGAGGCCGGTGCAGCACTGCGAACCCGCCGAAAACGACGAACAGCACGAACGCTGCGTGCAGAAGCACGACCAGGTCGGCCAGTAGGCGATATGGCATCGTTGGGTTGTCTGCGGCGATTGTGACGCCGGAGTCTCAGAGGCGGGGATGTCAGGCACCGCCCGATGTCGGTTATCTTGGGCGCAGACTAGCACGGGCAAGGCTGGCCCTACCCGGGCTCGATGTGGCCCAGGCGGCAGGGCGCCGCGCTGCAACACCGCTGGGCCCGTAGTAGTCTCGCTGCGCCGCCATTCGTCGTCAGAGGTAGACCTGAGAAGAGCAAACGCACAGCAGTCTCGAACCCCGAGTCGCGATGAGCAACCACCAACACGATGAACGAGATGCAGCGCCAGAGGGCAGTGCCCTGGTCGGTGACTGGAGCCCGCGTGAGGCCGAGTTACTGCTCGAGGCGGGTATCTTCACCCTTCGCAAGATTCGCGCCGCCTCACCGACGGAGCCCGGTAAGGTAGGTGAGTTCGTCTACATCGATGCCCCCGATTGGGTGAATGTCATTGCGCTCACTGATGACGATCAGGTTGTGCTCATCGAGCAGTATCGGCACGGAATCGGAGCCGTGACTCTGGAAATCCCGGGAGGCACTGTCGATGACGGCGAAACCGCAATGGCGGCGGGCCTTCGCGAGTTGACCGAGGAGACCGGCTACACCGGCGAGGATGTTCAAACGATCGGCACCGTGACACCCAACCCAGCGATCTTGAACAACATCTGTACGACGTTGCTGGTGAAAAACGCCAAGCGTACCTGTGAGCCCGATCTGGACGCCATGGAGGAGATTGCCGTGCGCCTCGAGCCTCTCGAGCGCATTCCCGGTCTCATTCGAGAAGGCAAGATCAGTCACTCTCTCGTCCTCGCGGCCTTCCATTTCTTCGAGCTCACGGAGCGTTAGCAATGCAAGCTGCCGTTCAGGCATTCAAAGACCACCTCGCTCCGATTATCGACTTGCGCGCCGCGGCCGCGGTCCTGGGCTGGGACCAAGAGACCTACATGCCCCGCGGCGCTATTGAGGCGCGTGCCGCCCAGCTCGGGACTCTTGGCAGGTTGGCTCACGAGCTCTTCGTCGCGGATGAAACGGCGGAGCTACTGGCCGCGGCTCAGAAGGAAGTCGAGGGCATGGAGTACGACTCGGACGAGGCAAGCCTCGTACGGGTAGCGGAAAGGGACTTCGAGAAGGCTACGAAGCTCCCCAGCGAGCTGGTGGCGGAGCTGGCTCGCGCAAGCTCGCTGGCGCAGCAGGCGTGGCAGGAGGCCCGAAGCGAGGCCGATTTCGGCCGCTTTCGACCACATCTCGAGAAACTTCTCGAGCTTTCAGTGCAAAAAGCCGAGGCCCTCGGCTACGAAGAGCACATTTACGATGCCTTGCTGGATGAATACGAGCCGGGCATGACGAAATCTGAAGTTGAGTCGGTGTTCGATCGCCTGAGGTCCGATCTGGTGCCGCTAGCGATGGCCATTGTCGCAGTGGACCGTGAGAAGCATTCCTTCTTGTTGTCCAGCTACGACATCCAGTCGCAATGGGATTTCGGCGTTGCCATCATGATGGACTTCGGCTTCGACTTCGAGCGCGGGCGGCAGGATCGTTCCGCCCACCCCTTCACGACTACCTTTTCGATCAACGACGTACGGGTCACGACCCGCATTCACGAAGACTTTCTGCCCGCCGGCTTGTTCGGCTCCTTGCATGAGTGTGGACACGCTCTTTATGAGCAGGGTATTTCCGCACATCTCGAGCGCACTCTTCTCGCCGGCGGAGCCTCGCTTGGAGTGCACGAGTCACAATCCAGGCTTTGGGAGATTCTGGTGGGACGGAGTCGTGAGTTCTGGACGCACTACTACGAACCCCTGCAGGAGCGTTTCCCGGGCCATCTCGGAGATGTGGATCGAGAGCAGTTCTATCGGGCCATCAACAAAGTCGAAGCATCGTTGATCCGGGTGGAAGCCGACGAGGTGACCTACAACCTTCACATCATGATGAGGTTCGACCTCGAGATTGACCTGCTCGAAGGCCGGCTGGAGGTGGCCGACCTGCCGGAAGCGTGGAACGCGAAAGCGGAGGAGTACCTGGGGCTGGTTCCCGCCGACGACGCAGAGGGCGTACTGCAAGACATCCACTGGTCGCTGGCCGCGTTCGGCTACTTTCCCACCTATGCTCTGGGCAATCTGATGTCGGTACAGCTCTTCAACCGGGCCAAGGATGAGATCCGCGACCTCGACAACCAGATCGGCCGCGGCGAATTCGGCGAACTGCTGAGCTGGCTGCGCGACAAGATCCACCGGCATGGCCGCAAGCTCACCGCCAACGAGCTCCTCGAGAGAGCCGCCGGCAGCAAGCTCTCTGAGGGGCCCTGGCTTGAGCACATCCGCCGCAAGTACTCTGACCTCATGGGAGTAGATTTTTGAGTAGATGGGGGCGTGTCTTTTTCGCTCTGCCCGTGGTGGTAGTTGTTCTCGCCATCGCCTTGGGCGGGAGCTTCGCGCAGCTGCCGGCCTCTGCGTCGCCTACCGCTCTACAAGCCAGTACCCCGGCGTCCATCGTTTTTCTCCTCGGTGACGCGGGCAAGCCGAAAAAGCCTGTTGATCCCGTGCTGGTCGCCCTGGAGGCCGACATCGAGGCGGCGAGGCTGGCCTTTCCTGCCGCTGAGGTCGCTGTGGCTTTCCTTGGAGATAACGTCTACGAGAACGGCGTGCCCGAGAGAGGATCGAGCGGCTATGAAGAATATGTGAGGCGGCTCATGGCTCAGGTCGACGTGCTCGGGGAGCGCGCCTCTGGGAAAGCCGCCCCGGTGCGCGGCGTCTTTATCCCCGGTAACCACGACTGGGCCGGAAACCGCGACGACGGCTGGGAGCGCATTCGCCGCCAGGACGAGCTCCTCTCCGAAGCGGCGTCTGACCGCGGAATCGATGTTGCCCTCCTGCCCGCCGGTGGTTGCCCAGGACCGGAAGTGGTCGACGTCGCCGGCTCTGTTCGGCTCATCACCATCGACACCCAGTGGTGGTTGCGGACAGGGCCGAAACCGATAGACGCCGACTCCCCGTGTGGCACCCAGTCGGTGGAGGAGCTGCTGCAGAGGCTAGACGCCCAGATGGCGAGCGCCACCGGCCGCCTGGTCATCGTGCTGGCACATCATCCGGTGGCCTCCGGGGGACCGCACGGTGGGCACCTCGCTTTCAAGGAGTGGCTCTGGCCAACCTACAACCTCCTCTACTACCCCTACCGGAAGCTGACCCGGCCTCTCCAGGATCTCGATTCGGAGCCCTACGCGGCGATGATTGCCGGTCTGCTGGAGGTCTACGCCGAGCACCCGCCCTTGCTGATGGCCTCGGGCCACGATCACAACCTCCAGGTAATCGAGGGCGATCTGCCCCGCTATCAGCTCGTCAGTGGCGCGGGTAGCAAACGCCGGTCGGTCCGCAAGACCACGGATTCCCGCTTCGAGTCGCTGTTTTGGAGCGATTCGAATGGCTACATGCGGCTCGACGTGCACGCCGCCGACCGCGTGCGCCTTACCGTCACGGTCGTCGAGAAGGGCTCGCCGAGGGAAACGTTCAGCCTCTGGCTAGAAGCTCTGGAATAAGGCTAGGCCCCGCCGCCTGGCTTCTTGGGCTTCACCTCTTTCTCGTCGCCCTTGCCCTCCTCGGGCTTCACCAGCTTGGCCCGATCCTTCAGGTGATCCTCCATGTCGAGGTGGTCGACGCCTTCCAACAACCACTCGGGCGCCTCGGCACCTTTGAGGTGGAAGTCGAAGAACTCCCGCATGCGCACCGTGTAGTCCTT
>JAUWTE010000244.1 GCA_030609765.1 Acidobacteriota bacterium | reverse complement strand
TCCCCGTCATCTACCCCCCGGGACTCACCCGAAGTACCCAGATCAGCCTCGGCATCGCGGTCTTAGTTCTAAACGCGGCCATCTACGGATGGATCCTCACCCGCCGTAAGGAAGGCTAATGATCTCGAAGGGACATCGAGGCCGGGGGCGCCTAAAGCGAGTCGAGGATCTCCCGCCAGGCTCGCGATTCCCGGGCAGGGTCCACCATGACCCTGATTGCCTGGCACTGCTCGCTGAGCTGTGCGTAGAAGCCTGTGTCGTCTTCAGCCTTCTCCATCAAGGCAGCCAGCGCCTCGGTGTCCTCAACTGGGAAGTAGCCGGCATAGTCACGCCCGAGAATGCCGATGTTACCGGGAATCTCCGAAGCTAGAATCGGCAATCCGGCAACGATCGCCTCAGCAATGACATTCGCTCCCCCCTCGTACTGCGAGGAAATCACCAGAAGCCTGCAACGTGCCATCAGGCGCAAGGCCTCATCATGCGACAATTCGCCCAGCCAGCTATAACGCCGGTTCACCTTCTCTTCGGTGACGGCTCGCTCGGCGACCGCCTCAGAAGGCACCCTGCCGAGATGCAGCACGCGCACGGCCGAAGTCGCAGGTAGCCGGCGAGCGGCCAGGGCGGTACGGAACGGGTCCTTGAACGGCCGGAGATCTCCGACGACACAGACATCGAATCCAGGGACCTGCCCCTCCTCGCCATCCCCGCTGACCGTTGCCGATGGGTAGATCACTTTGACCTTCGGTCGCAATCTCTCGGGAACAACCTCCGCGGACCCGGGTTGAAATACCACCAGGCACGAGGCCGCGTCCATGGCCTTGACGGCGAGGTCGCGCTCGAGGTCACCGAACGGATCCCCGTAGCCGTAGATATCGGGACCCGAAAGAGCCAACACGACGGGTGCATCGGGCCGCTGGACGCGAAAATCCTCGATCGCCTTGGCGCTGCGCACCGCGTTGAGCGCCACCAGGACATCGCCGGACTGGCCGTCGGTTTCGGAAACCGCCAAGACGTCGTGGCCGAGGTCGGTCAGCAACTCGGACCAGCGCTCGGCCGTTACAGCTCGCCCCTTGGGCGAGCTGGCCGGGTCGGGCGCTACGAGCAGGATCATCATGGCGCACGGTGCAAGGGGCGGGTGAGACACGTCGGCCCACCCTGGCCCTTCAGTGAAATCTCGGTACCCGTATAGGTCAGCACTTCGGCGCCCGCACTTGTGAGCCTCTGTTGAGTCGTCGGGTTCCCTTCCAACATGATGCACCGGCGAGGCGCCACCGCCAAAACGTTGCATCCCATTGTTGCGAACTCTTCATCGGGAACTTCGACGAGCTCCATTCCCTGAGACACCAGCCCCTGGCGAAAAGGCACGGGAAGGAGGGGCGAATAGACCAGAAGAAGATCAGAATCGATGGGGCTCACCAGCGACATCAAGTGGAGCACATCGGCGGGGCCATCCCAATGCGGCAGGGGAACCACAATGAGATCGTCGATTGCCTCGCCAAGAAGCTGCCTGAGCTGCCGTATGCCTTCGGCGTTGGTGCGATAGCCTTCGCCAACAGCCGCAACTCGATCGCCGAGCCAGACCAAGTCACCCCCTTCGAGACGACCCTCCCCCTTGATTGAGCCGAGCACGGGGATCCCCAGCTCACTGAGGTAGGCTGCAATAGCCTCAGGCTCTTGCCCGCGCTCCGGTTTGCCCATTTGGCAGAGCACGGCTCCTCGATTGCTGATGACGATCGGATCGTGAACATAGATGGAATCGAGAGTGGTGTCGTCGTGAGCGCCAAGCATCTCGACCTCGAGACCAAACCGGTTCAACAACTCTACGAAGGCATCGTATTCGCGCAGCGCCGCCTCGAAATCGGGCACACCGGAGTAGTTGAGGATGCCGGCTTCGCCGTCGATTTTCTGCTGGCTGACAAAGCCCTCTCGACAGTGCTTGAGCAGTAACCGTCGGATGGGTTCTATTTCGCTGTGGCCCCCGAATTCCATGGTTCTGAAGGTATACCACACCGGCGGTCGGCAGCAGCCCGCGCATGCGGTTACAATCCCCCCTCCCACCCCAGCACTCTGAATCGATCTCCATATGGCACCGCCAGAATCCAGCCAGCCTTACCCGTCTGTGCTTCGCATGTCGGCACCCCTCGTGGTGTCGTTCCTCATGCGCGCGGCGTTTACGTTTGTCGACACGATCTACGCGGCAACGATCGGGGATGCAGCGGTCGGCGCCATCGGGCTGTCGCTGCCGTTCGAGTTCTTGATGATCGCCCTGTGGGTAGGGCTGTCCACGGGTCTGACTTCGTGCTTGTCGCGTAGCATGGGCGCCCGTGAGGGGCGCAAGATCGAGCAGTACCTGAAGGTCACTTGGATTCTCGTTCTGATCGCCTCGCCGTTCTTTCTCCTGTTGGGCGCGGCGATCTGGTTTGCGGCACCCCGTATGGGGCTGGAGGAGGACGTTTACCAGAGCTTCAGGATCTATGGCTCGGTGCTGATCGGCGGCTCCGCCTTCACGATGTTCTGGTCGGTAATCCCCGACTCCGTCGTCAAGGCCCACCAGGACACGCGCTCGACCATGTGGGCGGGCATCTGGTCGAACGTCGCCAATCTGGTGCTCAACACGGTCTTTCTGTTCGTCTTCCATTGGGGCATCTTCGGAATCGCGCTTTCCACAATCATCGGCCGCGTAGCAGGCCTCGCCTATGCCCTGCATCGAGCCTCCGTCCACGAGCGGCGCAGAATCGCCGAAGCGGAGGACGATGACCGCACCGCCGATCCCCACCCCTACCGGGCGATCCTGTCGCTGGCCGTGCCTGCGTCGCTGACCTTCACCCTGATGGCGGCGGAAACAGCCGTGATCAACGTCATCATCGCCACCATGGATAACGCCACGGCTGCGATCGCCGCCTATTCGATTTACTACCGGGTGGTGATGTTCGCGATCAATCCGATCATCGCGGCGAGCGTCGCTCTCCTGCCTTTCTCCGCCAGGCGCATGGGCGAGCGCGATGTAGCCGGTATGCGGCGCGGTCTGAGGGAGATCGGCACCGTCTCGATCGTCTACACGCTTGGCATCGTCGGGCCTGCCGTGTACTTCTCCGCGCCCACCCTGGCGCACTGGCTGGCCGAGACGCCGCTGTCGGCCGAGTACGCCACCTTCGCCCTTCGCCTGGTACCCATAGCCACGCTTGCTACGGCGCCGTTCTTGCTGGTGCGGCCCGTATTCGAAGGCATGGGGCGCGGGCGACCCGGCCTGGCCATGGCCTTGATCCGCTACCTCGTGCTCACCCTGCCGACCGCCTGGGCCGGCGTTCGACTCGCCACGGCGATGGGACAACCGCAACTCTATGGGCTCGTCGTCGGGCTGCTGGTGGTCGGGTTGATCTCATCAGGCGCCTTCTCACTTTGGCTGCACGCAGCATTGAATGCCAAGGAGAGGTATTTCGCGGCGGAGTAGAAGAGAGGTCCAGGGCCCGTCGGTGCGCCTGAGCCCCAGGAACTCGCCTCCACCGCAGTCCCTGCTAGAGGCTTTTGTCTTTGCCGGGCAGCAGGTGGGGGCGAGCCGCTTCCTTCAGCTCGTTGTGGTGCAGGAACATGCGGTCCACGGCAATACCTCGAGCCCAACGCGGTACGCCGAGCATTGCCTTCCCTGCCCAGCGAAACCAGAACGACGGTAGCGCCTCGAGGGCTCGCGAGCGCCAGCCCGTTACCGGCTGCCCGAAGCTCTCGTGAAGCCGCTCACGGTAGGGGGCCAGACGAGCACGTGAATAGTCGCCTTCAGCTTCTTGCACCACGTCGAACGCATGGCGCGCGGACACGACAGCGGGCCTGATGCCCTCGCCACTGAAGTTGTACGTCAGCCCGGCGGAATCGCCGATCAGGATGATCCCGTCATCGAGGTAGGGTCGGGGCGTCACGAAGTGGAGCTTGTAGGCGTGTCCGCGGAAGTCAGCGGCCGCGAAGGAGGTGTCTCGCGGCATCTTCTGCTTCTCGATGAGCCGAGAAAGGAATGCGTCCAGGTGGCCTCTGAGGTTCTGCGGCTGGGTGCGTCCAATGCCGATGTTCATGAAAGAGCCCTTGCGGAAGCACCATCCGTAGCCGCGAAGATCGTCGGAGTAGGCAAGCTCGCGGTATGCGGCGTCGACCCGGTAGCCGGCCATCTCGTCGGCCGGAAGCTCGCGCTCGAGCTCGAGGGTCACGAGGCACTTCTCGGTTCGAGCGCTGACACCCAAGAACCGGGCCACGGGGCAAAAGTGTCCGCCCGCCCCGATCAGCAGCGGGGCAGTCCAGCGATCGTTGACGACCAAATCGTTGCCCTCGCGTCTGATCGTCGTGTCCTCCACACCTTCATGGACCTAGGCCCCCGAACGCCGCAGAAGGTACTCGTCGAACTCGCTGCGCACGATGCCGTAGCTGATCGTGCGGTCGTATTCGGCCAGCACCTCGCGGCCACCGAGACGCCAGATGTTGAAGCCGCGGAACTCCTGCAGGGTATGGTCCTGACGGTAGGCCTCGAGATCGAGCTCGACCGCTTCGAGGACGGGAGGCGAAATCCAGCCGGCACACAGCTTGACGCGCGGGAAGTGGGCCCGATCCAAGATCACGGGGCGACCGCCGGCACGCACCATCTGCCGCGCGAAGGTCGAGCCCGCAGGTCCCCCACCGATGATGACTGCGTCGTGTGTGCTCATCTGTGGGGACAGATTCTATTGCAGGTCCTCGAGATCGACGGACTCCACCGTCTCACGGTGCAGCGAGCGCACGAACGCAACCAGGGCCACCAGGTCGTCGCCGCGGATGTGCGGGCTGCTCGGCATGTTCGGGTAGCCGCTGATCACCCCACCCATCTGCACCGTCTGGCCAACCTTCTTGTCGGTCAGGTTCTCCATCAACTCCGGATCCGTGTGGTCGCGCGGCGACGGATTGAGAGTCGCAGCGGAGGGTCCATCACCCTTGCCACCCGGACCATGACAGGGCACGCAGTTCATCGTGTAGATCTCATGCCCCCGCTCTATGATGGCCGGAGTTACGGTGACGGCAGCGGATATCGAACCGCCTGTCGCGCCGCCGCCATCGCCTCCACCACCTCCGCAGGCAACTCCACCAAGACAGAGAACAGCACAGATAACGAGAATGCTCATAGTTTTCATCGTCCTTCTGACTCCTGAATTCTGGTCATCGTTCAGAGCGGGCCAGACCTATCGCACGGGCGGCTGTCACCATCCAGGTTCGTTGCACCTGTGCGCCCCGCTTGTTGTCGTTCTCGTCAGCATCCTGCCCCAACCCGGCATTCATCACCACCTCTTCCTCGCCGGCAAGAGCCTTCCACTCCTCATCGACCAGTGCCTTACGGATCCGTGGCGCCTGTGGACGGATGCGGAACGAAGCTAGCGCCAGCAGGAGCGGCGCCACTGTCCACACCAACAAGGAGCCGAACAGCACCGCGGCCGTCCCCCAGCGCGATA
>JAUWTE010000459.1 GCA_030609765.1 Acidobacteriota bacterium | reverse complement strand
CTGCAACTTCCATGAAGACGGGAGGCGGTTCCGACAGGACGATGAGGCCCTTCGGGGAGCTCATTCCTTTCCACCGAGCGCTTCAGGTCGCTGTCGACCTGGCAGCCCAGGTGGATGGCACCGAACTGCTGCCTGCCGATTCGGCGTTGACACGGGTTTTAGCTGCTCCTGTGCTCGCGCCGATCGATGTTCCGCCCTCCGATCGCGCCGCTATGGACGGGTACGCGGCTCGCTCGGGCGATCTTTCGAGCATCCCGTCTGGAAGTCGGGTGGAGCTGAGGTGCCTCGAACGCGTGCTGGCCGGCGAGATGCCGCGCGCTACGGTAGTCGATGGCACATGTGTTGAAGTCGCCACTGGCGCCCCCCTCCCGCAAGGCGCGGATGCCGTGATTCCAGTCGAGGAGACCTCGTCCAGAGAGGACTGGGTCGAATTTTCGAAACCTGCACGGCCTGGCCAGCACATCATCGCTCGGGGTGATGACCTTGCGCCCGGCGATCTGCTGGCGACACAAGATTCTGTCGTTAGCCCCTCTCTCGTTGCGGCATTGACGGCGGCAGGCGTCGAGGCTGTCGAGGTATGGCGACGTCCCCGGGTGCTGATTCTGCCCACGGGCAATGAGTTGGTGCCGCTCGGACAGCCTTTGCAGCCGGCACAAGTCTACGATTCCAACTCCGCCGGCCTCGAGGCACTGCTACTCGAGAACGGCGCCGAAGTGGAACGAGGCAATATCGTTGGCGACGCCTCGGATGCCCTGCGCGAGCAACTCGGACGAGACGAATTCGATCTGACCATAACTCTCGGAGGGTCGTCAGTCGGCCGACACGACCTCGTCACCGACGTGGTGGGGGAAATGGGCGAGGTTCTCGTTCATGGTGTTGCGGTGAAGCCTGGAAAACCCCTCCTTCTGGCTCGAATCGACGAGCGCCCGATAGTAGGCTTGCCAGGGTTTCCCACTTCGTGCCTGCTGTTGGCCTACAGGGTTGTCGAGCCGATGGTTCGCCGCATGGCACGTCTCGAGGGAGGGAATCGCAAGTACCAACGCGTCGAGCTCGCGGAGGATGTTCGCTCGCCCAAAGGCAAGCACCAGCTGCTCACTGTAACGATCGATGGCGGACAAGCGATGTCAGCGTTTCGAACGTCCAGCACAATCACTAGCATGTCGCAGGCGGCCGGGTGGATCGAGATCGAGGCCGCAGTCGACTTGATACCGGCAGGTAGTGCGGTGGAGGTGACGCTTTTTTGAGCAACGATAAGCACCCCGAGAGCAAGAGAGCCGGAACTTCCGAGAAGACACTAGAATTCTACGGCGGTCCGATTGCCTCGGCCGTGCCGATGGTCTTCTTCATCGGCTGGGCCATCTATCTGTGTGTCATCCTCGAGGCAGCAGCGAATATCGGACTCGTGCTCGGCGCCGTCATCGGCCTGGCTCTCGGCATGTTCCTGGTGAAGAGCTCCTGGAGCGGCTACGCCCAGGAGATCTTCAACGGCATGAGCGATCCGGTGGGGGTCGTGGCGATCGTCGCCTGGTTCTGGGCCGGCATGTTTGCCGAGGTGCTTCAGGCCGGCGGTCTCGTGGACGGACTGGTTTGGATTGGCGCCCAGACCGGGTTCAGTGGCGGTCTGTTCGTCTGTGCCACTTTTCTGCTCGCGGCTCTCTTCGCCACTGCCGTGGGAACCGGTTATGGCACGACGGTGGCGTTCTGCACGCTGATGTATCCGGCGGGAATACTGCTCGGTGCCGATCCAATCGTTCTTTTTGCCGCCATCCTCTCGGGGGCGGCGTTCGGTGACAACCTCGCACCGGTCTCGGACACCACCATCGTTTCTGCCACAACGCAGAATACGGATGTTCCCGGCGTGGTCAGGTCGAGGGTCAAGTACGCGCTCATGGCCGCCTTTCCGTCGATCATACTGTTCGGCATTTTTGGTGGTGGTGGTGACCTGGTCGATATGGAGCAGGCACGTGCCGTGCTCGAAGCTGGGACCGATCCTCGCGGGCTGGTTTTGCTGATCCCCTTCGTTCTGGTCATCACCCTGGCCTTGCGAGGGAACCATCTGCTCACTTCTTTGACCTGGGGCATCGTCGTCGCCATCGGCCTCATCGGCGCCCTCGACCTGGCACCGCTCAGTGCCCTCCTGTACGTGAACACAGAAACGGAGTCTCTGGCCGGCGCCTTGATCGAGGGCATCAACGGGTATGTCCACCTAGCGGTACTGATTCTGTTGATCGTCTCGGCAGGACACATCATGAAGGCCGGAGGCGCGATGCAGGCCGCAGTCGGTGGACTTCTGAAACAAGCCGGGCGGTCCGTCGCGCGCGCCGAAGTGTCGAGTTGGTTGATCGTCTTTGTGCTCAATGTCTTCATTACCGTCAACACCGCTGCGGAAATTGCGGCGGCACCCTTCGTGCGGAAGATCGGAGAGGCCTTCAGAATTCACCCGTATCGGCGCGCCAACCTATTGGATGCGACAACGTCGGCACTCGGCTACATCTTCCCCTGGAGCGCCGCGGTTTTGCTCGGCTATCAAACGTTGCGGAACCTACAGGACGAGTACAGCTTCATCGAGGCAATCGAGCCGACGCAGGTTTGGCCGTGGGTCTTCCACGGCTGGTTTCTCGCAGGCATCATGTTGATCGCAGCCATCACGGGGTTCGGGCGTATCTACGAAGGCCCCGATGGCGAGGTTCAGCGTCACCCCCCTGATGAAAACGCGTCCGACTGAGGACGTTCCAGCGGCATTCGCGGAGGAATGAAACGGTGGAAGATTGGGTTGTCGAACGTCTAGGCAAGGTCGTCGGCAAGAACGCCCGGAAAGGGCTGCCGGAGGCGGCGGAGAGGACCGCAGAGCGCCGCCAGCTCGATGTCGGCGATTACTATCGCATCGCCCACAACGAGGGCAGCCTGGCGAAGGGGATGGTGATCACGCGCGAGGGGGTGGTTCCCGACTATCCGCGCGTGCGACGCATCTTCAATCTCAAGAATTTCATCACCAGGTACTACTACAGCCCCTTCTACGCTGAAGAGCTGGTGCCCGGCTACCACGCCCGCTTCGTCCGTGTTGGCGACCGAACTCTCGCATTCACGCGCGACGGCCGATGGTGCCCCTTCACGACCGACCGTGCACCTGACCTGCTTCCCGAGGGGATCCTGGATGACAATCCCGACTTGATCGTCTGTCTCGTCATCAACGGCTCGGGCATTCCGTACATCACCGAGCCATCCGCGCAGCAGGAAGGCGAGATCACGGCATGTGCCGTCGATTTCCTGGAAAGAGATGTTAGGGAGCCTCTCTCGCCGGAGGAGAAGTATCGTCTGTTCGATCAGTACGGCATGCCATGTGTCGAGCACATCGGCCCCTTCGATCCCAAGGAGCTGGATGGCCTAGATGAGTGGGTCGCGGGAATCATCGCTCGCAAGGGCACCGGCGTGGTCTT
>JAUWTE010000382.1 GCA_030609765.1 Acidobacteriota bacterium | reverse complement strand
GGCCGGACCGAGAAGGACTTACTCGGAATCGGCTCGATAGGTCTCGAAAGCTGGTCCACACTTCCCCTCGGGACTGGACCGAGGGTCGCGGTCACAGAAACGGTCACAGCGCGTACCACCGCTGACGAGCACTCACGATCGCATGCAGGACGAAAACCGCATAGATTCAGCGTTAGATGACGCTGACGAGCGTATCGTGCTGGCCTGATAAGCGTGAGGTCGGTGGTATTGCTGCGCGCGCCTTCGGCGTGCTCGCAACGCTGGACGACGCGGTAAAACCACCCCGGCCCATACCTGATAAAGCGTTGCCCCGTCCGGTTTTCCAGAGACCAGGACGGGGCAGGCTTCCTACTCGGCGGTGGGTGGTGTCTATTCGAGGTGTCTACTGCGCAATCCTGAGCAGGCGCCGGGCCGCGCGCTGAGCCAGCGAACACTCCCATAGAGATAGTCCTGAGAGGACCTGTTGTCCCTGCGTGACGCCGCTGTACCTCTGGGCAGGTCGTGGACGTCGGCTCGGTGGTTTGCCCTATTTGGCCCTCTCAATCACGTCAACGAACGCCTGCACTTCACGAGTCGCATCCTCAAGGCGTAGAATCGGCAGTCCAACCTCCTCAGCAAGCGCAGCGAATGGTGCTGCCCATGACTCCGGTGGATTGACCACGGGTGGCCAGTCGTGCGTCGCACGAATAGCGAATACTTCAGTGCAGGATTCCCGCAAGTCGACCAATTCGCCGCCAAGTTGCTTCATGAGAAGTAGGTCGACCAGATCGCGGAACCGCTCGCCAGGGGCATCCTCCTCTGCCACAGGCTCGGTCATCGCGTGGATCTTCTGGGCAATCTGGTAGCGTAAGGAGAGACACGGCAGGGCGCCGGGACTCTCCAGCCCGAAGGGCTCGAGATCCAGCGGCACAACCCGTTCGACCTCGGTTCGACCTCCCTCCCGTGGAGAGAGGTCGACCTGGATCGTTCCCCACCCTCGTCCCCTATACTCCAGTGCCACTTCTACCCGGACCGAGTTGTTAGGCATCCCGTGGGGTTCGCCCTTGACCCGAAACTCGAAGCCCTGGTAATCGCCTTCGACAGCGTGTCTCAGGGCAGCCGTGAGATCTCCGTCAACGAGGTCAACTACCAGGTCGATGTCTCGCGTCGCGCGTGCCTTCTGCGGAAGGCGCATCTCTATTGCGACCGCTCCCTTGATAGCGAAGTGGGGTACCTCGGCGGTGCGGCTGCGCTCTAACCGCCCGCCGAGAATCATGTAGGAGATCCAATCTCGTACGCGCTTGGGCGGAAGACCGTGTTCGCGGGCGTAGGCGTCGACCCATTGTGTAAGCACGCGGGCGGAGGACGGTTGGTGCTTTGGCCTACTCATCGGTCGCCGCTTGCACCGAATCGTGCTGCATCTTCTCCTTCAATTCTGCGACTCTGGTGGAACTCAGGTAGCCCTCTCTCTCCGCATCTTCGAGTGCCTGGCGGAGCAAGGCTGGTCCTATATGAGCGCGATTGCAGTCCTCGATTGTTCGCGCGGGGGTCGTGATCGGGATGCCCTCGAGGACCCGGACCTCTCTGTTGGCAAGCTCCGCATGATGCACCACGAGGTGGCCGGGGATTCGTCTTCGAATCCGGAAGTCTTTGGGCACGGTGATGTGGATCGCTGAGGGGCTGACGTCGGAGAGCCCGTATAGTACGAGAGCGGAATGATGGGAGATGACGCCTTGGTCCCCGGCCGGCCACAGGCTGGCCTCCATGTACTCGGCGTAAGGGGAAGGAGGGAACGTCGGCACGCGATACACCCCTCGGCTGACCCGTTCCAGCGTCCCGCGGTCGGCCATCATACGGAGGGCATTGCTGCTGACCCTGCCCTCTCGGGCCTGTGAAGTGGTGATGTATCCGTGTTGCTCGGCGGCTATGTCCAAAACCTTTTCGTATTCTCTCCCGGGCATCGATCGGCTCCGCCGGCTGGTGGACAAAACAGCACAAAATGTGCGGTTACATCCATTCTACTTCGGGGCCCTGATGCATGCAATCGGCTGAAGAGGCAGCAATGAGGCAACGGGACAGAGTGAACCGCCCCGGGTTTGTCGGAGACTCCATCACGTGAGAGGATGGGGTCATGAATCAGACGAGGAAGTAATCGGTAGAGGTACGGTGGACGGCCATTCCGTCCATTCGTCCGTCCATTCAAACCGACAATTAGCCGTCTGATCCCGTCGTCCATCCAGCAGAATGTCGTGTCCATCGTGGAAAGTACGGCTAATTGTCGGAATCCGGCCCGGTTCACAGTCGCCTGATAAGCGTGAGGTCGGTGGTATTGCTGCGCGCGCCTTCGGCGTGCTCGCAACGCTGGACGACGCGGTAAATCCACCCGGGCCCATCGAGGACACTTCTCTCTTCTCTCTTCGCGATCTGCGCGGACGGCGGTAGCTTCCACGGCTCGCAGCATCCAGGCGCCACCGATACTCGCTTTGAGAGCACGTCCACCCGGAACCCATGCCACGCCACGTGTTTCGCCGGGCTACTCGCACGGCTGCGGTCGGGACGCGTATCGCCTTGACAGTGCTCTATAACGGACCAAAGTTAACCGAGCGGTCAAGTTCCACATTGTAAGGTCTCAAATGGGCAAAGAATCGGACACAAGGGAGCGCTTGATAAGGGCGGCCATGAATCTGTTCCACGCCCGCGGCTACAACGCCGTCGGTGTGAACGAGATCTGCGAGGCCGCAAATGTGAAGAAGGGCAGTCTCTACCACTTCTTCGCCGGCAAGCGCGACCTGGCGCTTGCGGCGATCGACGCTCAGTGGGAGTTTTTCCGCGACGAGTTGCTGGAACCTGCCTTCGCCACCGACCTTCCACCGCTTGAGCGCATTCGCCGGTTCTTCATCATGACGTGTGCCTACCACGATTCGGCCCGGAACGAGAACGGCCAGATCAAGGGATGTCCGTTCGGCAATCTCGCGATGGAGCTCAGCGCGAATGATGAGGGGCTTCGAGTCGAGCTGGAGAAGATCTTCGGGCGAATAGGAGGCTACCTGGAAAAGGCTCTGGCAGAGTACTCACCTGGCCATGACGCCCGCACCGGGGCGGAGCAGCTCCTCGCGTATCATCAAGGTACGGTGCTCCTGGCCAAGACACACAACGATCAGCAGCTGATCGAAGCCATGGCTGGTTCTGCCGTAGAGCTCGCCAGGTTGACCGCGACCGCGACGACGTAACACCCCGGGGTTCACACCCGCCAAGTTCTTGTGTACACTTGACCGACCGGTCAGTCGTGGGGCTCAAATGTTTGGAGCTCGGCCCCCCACCGGACCTTACCCGTCGCGTCAGTTGTAGAGGCACCTCCTGCGCGACCGACCAAGGAGCAGCATATGTATCACCGTTCCTCCCTCGCCCTCATCTTCGCGTCGTTCGCCCTGGTTGGCTGTGAAAGCAGTCTGCCGACGGCCGCTGAGGAAGACACGTCCCCCACATTCAGCCAGAACGCGGGACCAGCTGTTTCCCAATCCGCCCACGCGATCGAGGATTTCGGAACAGTTCCCGGTGCAGTCATTCACTCGGCTACGCTACTCCGGACCAAGAACAACGTGACAGTTCGGATGGAAGCATGGGCACCACCTCCCAACACCGCAACGATGTGGGCTGCCATCTTCAACGTCCCCGGGGAGTGCGCGCAGCAGCCCTGTGGGTTCGATGATCTGTTCAACCCCGACGTAGATGCGAGCCTCGTGCGTGCCGGCGGGCGAGTGATTGGCGGAGGTCCGGTCACGATGACAGGACATGTCAGAAAGGGTGATACTTCGGAAGCACTCTTCGGGCCCGGGCTGATGGATGCCATGACGGCGGAGATTCACTTTGTCTTCCGCCTGCATGGGCCGCAGATCCCGACGATGGTGGACAACCAGATCCACTACGTAGAAGGGGGCTGCAGTGTTCAGCCCTGCAATGATGCAGGAGCCGCGATCTTCCAGCCTCCCATGTAAGTGACTCGATGGAGTACCTGAACATGGGGCAGGCAGCCGACAGTTATGGTCGAACCCTCTCCCGTGACCAGACGAGAGCGCCCGGGTGTCTCGCAGGCTCGAATACCTGCGGCAGCACGCCGGGCGCTTCTTTTTTCTCTTTGCTC
>JAUWTE010000128.1 GCA_030609765.1 Acidobacteriota bacterium | reverse complement strand
TGGTCTTCTACGGTGTTGTGTTTTGGATCGACGGCCTTCTTTTCGAGATGGTCGAGCGTCTCTCCGACAACGGCGGCCTGCAGCCGCAGGCGTGGTGGGGACACCTGATCCGTAGCGTGGTCATCGTGTCGCTAATTTTTGCGGTCAGCTTGCTGTTCTACTACGCCAAGGTTCGCACCGTGGTCCGGGACAGCAGATCCATGATCATCGAGACGGCGCGCACCCTCGGATTTGTGCTGCGAAACGCCCCGCGGGTAGCAACGCTGTACTTGTTGTCGGTGTCGGTGGGCGCTGCCCTCATGGCTGCTTACTGGGGATCGTCAGGGGTGATCGAGGGAACTGGCGCAGGACTGCTCGCGCTATTCGTCGCTCAGCAGACCTATGTGGCAGCTCGTATCTGGCTGCGTCTGGCCGCCTGGGGAGGCGCCATGTCGCTCTATCGGGGCTTGACCGCCCGCCGCCTGGCTGCTCGCCAGGATTAGGCGCGACCCGTTGAGAAACCCGGGTTGGCCTGCGGTTTATGTCATCGCCTGCTGCCTGCCACCATCGACGGCGATGGTCGTGCCGTTGATGTAGGAGGCCATGTCGGAGGCCAGAAAGACGACCAAGTTGGCCAGTTCGTGCGGCTTACCGAGCCTCTGCAGCGGCGACAACTGCTCCCAGGAGGCGTAGACCTCGGCCACCGACAACCCCTGACGAGAAGATGCCGCCTGTGCGAGCTCTTCGAGCCTGTCGGTCGTCGTATGGCCAGGACAGACGTTGTTGATCAAGATCTGATCCGGGCCCACCTCGTTGGCCAGGGTCTTCGCCCAGCCGACCACCGCGGAGCGGAGGCTATTCGACAGCATGAGCCCGTTGACCGGCTGTTTGACCGATGTCGATGTGACGTTGATTATCCGGCCCCACCTCTGCGCTCGCATAGCGGGAAGCAGCCTGCGCGTCAGCTCGACCGCCGACATCAGCGTCAGGTCGACGGCGTGGCGCCAAGATTCTTCCGGGAGATCATCAAAGGGTCCAGAAGGTGGGCCGCCGGCATTGTTGACCAAAATGTCGATAGTCCCGAACTTCTCCAACGCCATGGTCGCGAGGTTGTCGATTTCTTCAACGCTGGTCAGGTCCGTCGGAACGGCGAGGACCTCGACGCCCATCTCCTTGATACCTGCCGCCGCCGCATCGAGTGTTGCCGCCGTGCGCGCACACAACACCAGATTCGCGCCGGCTTCGGCAAGGCCTTCCGCGATAGCGAGGCCCAACCCGGTGGAGGAGCCGCCGACCACTGCTGTACGTCCATCCAGGCGGATGTTCATCGTTAGATCTCCAGTGAGATTCGGTAGTTGAGGACCCTGATGGCAGGTGATGCCCATGTGCTGACACCTGCCAGACAGAAGGCCACATGGTGCTGATGAAGCCTACAAACCCATGCTGAACAGGTCCAGCCGTCGTGCGCCAATAAGATCGAACCGAATCGCCGAATCTCGCATCCGCAGGCTTGGTAGAATGCCCTCTAGCAGGATGTGGTGGATCTGGGATGGGATCGATTGCAGAATGCTGTCTCGTTACCCCAACACCCAAGGGCAAGAGTGCACAGACTGGAAATGTGACCGTTGCGTCGAATTCTCTTCGTGGTGGCAGTCGTCATTCTCGGAACCTCCGCGACGGTTGCGTATGAGCTCAATTTCGGCCGCTTCACGCCCCGCTCGATACCCATTTTCGTGGTCTCGATTCTTGGCTCCTTTTCACTCATCACCTCGTTTGCCGTCTGGACGGCCGCCCGGCTCGAGCTGCCCACCTCACTATTCTTCTTCGACCTTCCAATCTCCCGAAGGTGGTCACGCTTCCTCGGCTACGGGGTCGGGCTCGGGATCCTCATCTTTCTCACCAACCGTGCTGTCTACCTGACCTCTACGGCGAGGCCATTGCGGCCATGGTATGTCGCCAACATCGACAACCACGTCGGCCTGTTCGTGCTCGCGGCCCGTTCCGCGCTGCTCGAGGAGACCTTCTTCCGGCTCTTCGGGATTCCCTTCATCATTTCGCTCGTGATGCGGGCTTTCTACGGCTGGCGGCCGCGCATGTCCTTAGACAGGGGAATCGTTTCGGATCCCGTGGACGGAATGGACCCGCCGCGGCCGGTACTCGTCCTGGCGGTCGTCGCCTCGTCACTCCTGTTCGGCCTACACCACCCGTTCTATCCGCTTCCCGCAGTTGCGTTCGGGCTGACGCTGGGCGTCATCTATCTGCGCGCCGGATGGGAATCGGCCGTGGTGGCACACTTCCTCGGGAACTACCTGCTCTTCGCCGGGATCTACCTGTAGCTGCGCGTGGAAGAGGCTCAGCCGGCTGAAACTCTGCGGTCGTGGTTTGCGTATTTACTCTCAGATAGACGTTTGTCCAGAACCGGTTTCGGCTTGGAGGCGAGGATGTTCGAGCTGATAGGGCTCATTCTCTGCGCCGCAGCAATCGGTGCCGTCGTCCTCGGACTATGGCTGCTGCTGCTCCCCTTTTACCTGCTTTTCCGCCTCTTCGGGTTCGCGCTCAAGCTGACCCTGAGTGGTGCACTTCTCGTGCTGGTCTCACTTCTCGTGCTACCGATCGCGGTACTGGTGGGCGCGATCCTGTTCGTCAAGATCGTACTTATCGCTCTACCGTTGCTCGTCTGCGGCCTGATCATCTGGGGAGTGCTAGCGTTGGTCCGTCCAGTCCCGGCTCAGTAGGTGCGCAGCGACCGTCTAATGCTCGCTGCGCGGGCACACTCGCGTGGGGCGAAAACGAGAGCTCGTGCAGTCTTCCGGCGCAAATGATAAAATCGCTGCTGAAATGGGCAAACGGCAGCCGTACCAGGCAGCTACGCCCGCGCATCTTCCCGCCCTTCATTGCTGAATCAGACACTCCCTAGCTCTAATTGGTGCCTATGCCAATACGCGTATCTGTCGTTCGCACTCCCGGTGAGCTCAGAGACACCATTGGACACAAGGTCATGGTGCGCAAGGACTGGACCGGCGTCGTGGTCGAGGAGCTCACTGGTGATCGGTTGAGTGAAGCAGGCTTCCACCCGAAACGCCAAGAGAAAGTGTTCTTGGTGCAGTTCGATCAATGGGAGCAGCCGATTGCGGTCCCCGCCACCAACATGGTGTTGACCGAGGAGCCTGACGAAGAAGGCTCCTGACCCGCTTCCACCCGAGTGCCGAACTGCTGGTTCTTCCCCGGGTCGGGGTTTGTCTTCAGTCAGACTTGAACCTACGGAATTCTGACAGCGCGAACCGATCCGTCATTCCTGCGACATAATCGGCAATCGCAACGACCTCTCCTACCTCGGAGAAGCGCCGCCGGTGCCGCGCGGGTAGCCTGCGTGGGTCTTCCTGGTATGCGAGGAGCAAGCCCGCCACGACTCCCTGTGCCTCATCCATGGCTGCCGTCACGTGCGTGCTGCGGTAGAGGTTTCCCATCAGGAGATCGGCGATCATATTGAGAGATTTCGTCACTTCCTCGCTGTGCCCAACGAGCCGGGTTGGATGACGCCGTACATCTGCCAGGGTCTCGATATCACTCGCCTGGATGTTCCCCTGCGTAGTGTCGATAAGATCGGTCACCAGAGTGTCGAGCAGCCGGCTGATCGTCTGGTTGAATCTCCCCCGCTGGTCCGCGTCCGGGAACCGCCGTGCCTGCTCCGAGTAGAGCTCGGCGAACAGGGGTAGCTCTGCCACCAAGTTCTCTACTTCCAATATGCGCGCCTCGACGCCATCGTCGATGTCATGCACGTTGTATGCAATCTCATCGACCCAGTCGATGATCTGGGCCTCGAGATGAGGCTGCTCCTCCGGCCGGTAGTCGTTGAGCTCGCCGTGACGAAATCGGTCGTAGCGGGTGGTGTGCTTCACGATGCCTTCACGTACCTCGTACGTGAGGTTGAGGCCCCGGAACGAGGCATAGCGCTCCTCCAACTCCTCGACAATGCGCAAGGCGTGGCGGTTGTGCTCGAACCCACCATGCGCTGCCAGCGCTTCGTCGAGCGCCTCTTCTCCGGCGTGACCGAACGGGGGGTGTCCCAAGTCGTGGGCCAGGGCCACCGCCTCCGCGAGTGTGCTATTCAGGCCAAGAGCTGTGGCCACGGTGCGGGCGATCTGGGCCACCTCGATCGTGTGGGTCAGACGGGTCCGGAAGTGGTCGCCCTCATAGTTCGGGAAGACCTGAGTCTTGTACTCCAACCTGCGAAAGGCCCGTGAATGGATGATGCGATCACGATCCCGCTGGAAGCAGTTGCGATATGCGTGCTCAGGTTCAGGGAAGCGGCGTCCCTGAGAGCTCTCGGCTCGTGCGGCGTATGAGGCGAGGATTTGAGGGCGAAGAGGTGGCCGGCTCATCTGTAGATCGTCCGTTATTTGGCTTTTCCAGCAATCATGCAGCGGCGTAGCGCTGTGCCCTCATGCCAGCATGCCACATATCGGCGAGCTTGGCCGAGAGCGTGGCTCTTGCGCTCCGCGCGCAGGCGGGGTAAAAGCCCCGCGGGGTGGATCTCGTGCCCGGAGCGACGGACCGTCGTCCCATCATCCTCGACCCCAGAAACGAGATGAGAGATTGAGCGAGTTCAGCATCGCGGCGACCATCACTGAGTTCTTGGTTTGGATCAACGGCTATCTCTGGGGCTGGCCGATGTTGATCCTACTCGTGGGCACCGGCTTCTTCCTGACGTTCTATCTGGGCGGGGTGCAATTCCGCCTCCTGGGCCATGCGCTCTACCTGGCTCTGATCAAGCGCAAAGAGGAGGGCGCGGCGGAAGGTGATATTACGCACTTCCAGGCCCTCATGACCGCCCTGGCCGCCACCGTAGGTACGGGCAACATCGTGGGGGTCGCCACGGCCATCGCCGCGGGTGGTCCGGGAGCCCTGTTCTGGATGTGGATTCCCGGGCTGGTTGGAATGGCCACCAAGTACGCGGAGGCCGTGCTCGCAGTCCAGTACCGCACGAAGGATAGCGAAGGCCGCATGTGCGGTGGCCCTATGTACTACCTATCGCGCGGCGCCAACATGCCCTGGCTCGGGGTGCTGTTTTCGATCTTTGCGGCACTCGCGGCCTTCGGTATCGGCAACATGGTGCAGAGCAATTCGGTCGCCGAGGCGGTGGAAACAACGCTCGGGATCGAGAGGGTCTATACGGGCCTCTTCATTGCCTTCGCCACCGGCCTGGTGATCCTCGGGGGAATTCGCTCCATCGCCAAGGTCACCCAGTATCTGGTTCCCTCGATGATCGTGTTGTATGTGGTCGCCGCAATGTACGTGATCTTCACCAACCTACCGGCCGGTCCTCACGTCTTTGCGCTGGTGATCAGTGAGGCCTTCAAGCCCACAGCCGCCGTCGGCGGATTCCTGGGGGCAACCATGGTTCAAACCATGCGGCAGGGTGTGGCGCGCGGCGTTTTCTCCAATGAGTCGGGGCTCGGCTCGGCGCCGATCGCAGCGGCCGCGGCACAGACCAAGAGCCCCGTCACGCAGGCCCTCGTCTCGATGACGCAGACGTTCATCGATACCATCATCGTCTGCTCCATGACTGGCTTCGTGATCATCGAAATGGGTGTATGGGACTCGGGCCTCAATGGAGCCTCGCTCACCGTAGAGGCGTTTTCGGTAGGTCTCTCCGGCAACTTGGGTGGCTACGTCGTATCTCTGGCGCTGGTTTTTTTCGCCTACTCCACGATCCTCGGTTGGTCGTACTACGGAGAGAAGTCGATCGAGTACTTGTTTGGTGAGATCGCCGTGATGCCCTACCGCGTGATCTTCACCATCATGGTGTTCGTGGGCGCAATTCTGCATATCGACCTCGTCTGGCAGCTCGCCGACACGATGAACGCCGCCATGGCGATCCCCAACCTCATCGGACTGCTTCTGCTGGCCGGTGTGACGCGCAGGTTGACGCGCGAGTACATTGCGGCAAAAAAGAGTGACGGGCTCTCAGGCGGCCCTGCTGAACCACCAGAGCTGATTTCCTGATCTTCTGGTCTTCTGTGAGGTGGCAGGATCGCGTTGACGGCGGGGGCACCGCTGCGATACGGTTGTTATGTGGGTCCCCGAAGTTAGTTGCTCCTTACCCCCTTCCCTCTATCGGTAGGTGCGAGGGTCGAGAACCGTTTCACCCGAGAGGGGGTTATGAGGATGATGCGACACAACCGCAGCTCCTGGTTGGGGGGCCTGGCAGTACTCGCTACGCTCGCCCTGCTACCGACTTCCGCTCTCGCCCAGACCCCTGCTGAAGGCGAGATTCCCGCCCGCTTGAGACATTTCGAGGGCACCGTCACGATTCAGCGCGCCGCCGTGGGAACGACCGAGAGCGCTCTGAACAACCTGCCGGTATCGAGGGGCGACCGTGTTTGGACCGAGGCTGATGGACGGGCCGAGCTCGTCTTCAATGACGGGTCAACACTTTGGCTCGAACACAGCACGACGATTGATGTCGTAAGCCTCAGGCCCCGTCTGCGCGATCCCGAGGCCATTGTGCGGCTCTGGTCGGGCAGCGTGTATCTGCATAGGCCCTTGCCGCCGGCGGGCTCGCTGCTCAAGGAGCTCCGCATCGACTCGGGTGCGGGAAGCGCGCTCATCGATGGACACGGACTCTTTCGCATCGACGTCGACGAACAGCAGCGTGTCTGGCTGTCGGTGTACAGCGGCAATGCGGACCTCCTCGCTGGTGGATTGATCGAGTCTCTGAGTGCTGGAGAGCAGAGCTACTCCGAGCTCGACAGCGCGCCGGCACACTCCGCCTCGTTCAACACCGCCGAGCAGGATGATTTTGCCGCCTGGCGAGGCCGATTGGTGGCGCAGAATGCGCCGACAGAGCGCTACGTGCGCGAGGTCAGCGACTACGTGCCCAGAGAGATCGTGCACCATGTCTACGATCTCGAGGGCTATGGTAGCTGGTACTACAACGACGCCTATAGCTCCTGGGGCTGGCGGCCAACCGTTGCAGTCGGTTGGAGCCCCTATCGTCACGGCCGCTGGGTCTACTCCTGGTCCGGATGGGTGTGGGTGCCCTTCTCCAACTGGGGATACGTGACCTCCCACTACGGCCGCTGGGACTACGTCGGTTCCTACGGCTGGTGCTGGTTTCCCGGCAGGAGATGGGGCCCGGCGTGGGTGCAGTGGTACGTGTCACCTCACCATGTCGGATGGGCGCCGCTGAACTACTACAACCAGCCTGTCGTGAGTATCAATGTCTACGGAAACGTCTATGGCGGCGTTCATGTTGGTGGTCGCTACCCGACCGCTGGTGTCGGTGGTCGCCGCGCCGCCATAGGGCCGCAGGGGTCGGCATCAGGTACGGGTAAGGTGGTGAATGGTCTCGGTTACACTGCGGGCAAAGAGCGGGCATGGACCTTCGTCGAAGCGGGGCAGCTGGGGGCCAGAGATGCGGGCAAGGTAGCCCTCGATCGAACGGCGGGGGCGGCCGTTGCGCGATCGCAGGGTGGCTCTCGGGCACTGATCGCTGGCCCGCTAAGAGCTCGCACTCCTAGTAAGGTGGCTCCCGCCTCGGCCAATACACGCATGGCCGTGGCCCGTTCCACCGCTGGCGACAGGGTCGGTGGGTCTGGTACCGGAACACAGTCGGTGCCTCTCCGCGGTTACTCATCGACTTCAGGTGTCGCAACTCGGCAGGCCACCTCTCGAGGAACGGAGCGTGCCGTGGGCACAGGTGTTGCCCAGCGCGCGGCGAGTACTGGTGTCACAGCTCGATCCGCGGCATCCCGGGCGTTGCCTAGCGCCAGCGGCGCGAGGCGGCCTGGATCACCGATGGCACGAGGCAGCTCCGCCTCTGGGCAAATCTCATCGGCATCACGCGCGTTGCCACGAACTTCTTCCGCCTCGAGCCGAGCGACCCGACAGTCGGGAACCCGGTCGCAGCCCCTGCCCGGAGCTCGTCCGCCCAGTGTGGGGAGTCGAGCGGCAGCGCCGAGAGGAGGTTCAAC
>JAUWTE010000512.1 GCA_030609765.1 Acidobacteriota bacterium | reverse complement strand
TACGAAGTGTCTCAACCGCGACCGGACCCGTGCTGTGGAGAGCCTCAAGGTACGCCTTAGACTTCAAGTCTCCCGCGGAGGATAGGCCCCGCAGCCCTGTAGTCCCAAACGCAACCTTAGGCCTCGAGCCTCCGATAGGAGCGTGGGCGGCCCAACGCAGCCCCAATCTTCGACAGTTGCGCATGCCTCAGGAACAAGCTTCAACCCCTCAACACCCGGACCGTGAAGCCAGACTGAACCAAACGCCCCAGTCCAACTCGATCCATATCAGCCCCTCGTTGAGGGGACAGTGCAACTATGCTCTTGACCTGTCTGCTTATAGGAGCGAGTAGCCCCCTGAGCGGGCCCTGGGTGTCGCCCGGCCGTAGCAGATGCGACATGAGCAAGCCGGGCAGAATAATGGCCCGCCGCGGGGACCCCGCTTTCAACCCCGCGACGGGCCAGTGGGCGATGCAGCTGGGGGCTGCATCCACTTCTAGGTCTTAGTTGACCTTCACCTCGATACGCTGAGGCTTGGCGGCCTCGGCCTTCGGCAGCGAGATCTGCAGGACGCCCTTCTCGAACGTAGCCTCGATCTTCTCGCGGTCGACGGTGTTCGGAACGGCGAAGGTGCGGAAGAAGGAGCCGTAGCGAGACTCGACACGGCGGTACTCGACGTCTTCCTTCGCGAGCTTCTTTTCACCCTTCACGGCGAGGCGGCCGTTTTCGAGGGTGATCTCGACGTCTTCCTCGCTGAGTCCAGGCAGCTCGGCGCGCAGGACGATCTCGTTGTCAGCCTCGAACACGTCCACGGACGGGATCCAGGTCGGGGTCACTCCCTCGTTTTCGGAGCTCTCGGAACTATCGGCGTTGAACTTGGTCTGCGGATTGCCCATGCAGTGGTGCAGGACTCTGACGTCACGGAATGGATCGAATCGAGCTAGGCGCATCGTTGCCTCCTTGATGTGTCTTCGTGTCTCCCGGCCTCACCGACCGGGTAGTGCGACTGCGAATCTTGAGCAAAGCATATTATATGATTCGCTACGTGTCAATAACTATGAGTTGAAGCATATCAGATTATGTGAAGCGAGCGCAAGGATCCCTTCGGCTCCGGGTTACCGGGCTGGCCTTGTAGCGGGCAGGCAGGGACGTGGGACCTCCAAAGGCATATACTCTGCCGAATACATACCGTTCCGCCGGCGGGACATGTTCTCCCGCGGCAACGCATTCATGGAGGCTTCTCATGGGCTTCATGCTCATACGCATTCTTTTCGTCCTCACCTGCGCGGGAATGGGCTACTTCCTGCACCCCTGGGGGTTGGCTCGAGAGCAGGGGCTGATCCTCGGACTGGCATTCTCCGCCGGCATGATCGGCACCGAGGTCAAACTCCGCAGGCTCACCTCGAAGGTTCTGTTCGGTGGCATCCTCGGTGTTGCGCTGGGCCTGGTGCTGGCGCTCGGGTTCGGGGCGATCACCCGCCGCATGGTGATCACCGAGGAGACGGCTTCCTTCCTGCAGGCCCTCTATATTGTCGTGCTTGGGTACTTGGGTCTGGTCGTGGGGTCCAAGAAGGGCGAGTGGATGACGCTGGAGCCGGTCAGGGGGCTGTGGCAAGAGAGCTCAGGCTCGAGGCGCTTCAAGATCCTCGACACCTCGGTCATCATCGACGGGCGCATCCTGGATATTTGCGAGACCGGATTCATCGAGGGGAACCTCGTTGTGCCGCAGTTCGTTTTGAAGGAACTGCAACAGATCGCCGATTCCAGCGATGCTCTGAAGCGCAACCGAGGTCGTCGCGGGCTCGACATCCTGCAGAGTCTGCAGAAGCATGCCGACACTCCGGTACAGATTTCCGAGACCGACTTTCCCGAGGTCAAGGAAGTCGACCTCAAGCTGATCGAGCTGGCCAAACAGCTCTCGGGCCAACTGGTCACCAACGATTTCAATCTCAGCAAAGTTGCCCAACTCCGCGGCGTTCCCGCCCTCAACCTCAACGAGCTGGCAAATGCGCTGAAGCCGGTCGTTCTGCCGGGCGAAGCCATGGCTGTTTACCTCATCAAGGAGGGTAAGGAGGCCGGACAGGCGGTGGCCTATCTGGACGACGGCACCATGGTCGTGGTCGACAATTCCGGCCACCTGATCGGCGAGACCATCGACATTGTCGTTACCTCGGTGCTCCAGACGACCGCCGGCAAAATGATTTTTGGCAAGAAGCCGGAGGATGCTCAGCTCCCGAGAAAAGGGCAAGAGTAGGCGAACAGGCGATTGATCGAGAACGGCTCAGACCGTGAGCTCATGGCGCGCAGCCGCGCCGGGGAGACGGAGGCGTTCCGGGCCCTCTTCGAGCGCAAGCATCGGCGCGTCTACCTGATTGCCTATCAGATCCTCGGCAACCCCTCGCAGGCCGAGGAAGTTGTGCAGGATGTTTTTCTGGCGCTATGGCAGCACCTCGATCGATATCGTCCTCGCTTCGCGGTGGACACCTGGCTGACTCGAATCGCCACCAACCGAGCGATCGACGTATGGAGGTCGCAGCGCCGCGAGCGTCCGACCGCTGAACAGCCCCGCGGCAAGGAGGGGCACGCAACCACCGGCGAGATCGCCTCAGGGATGTCATCGGCCGCCGCGCCGGCGGCGGGTGGATCGTTGGCCGGCGGGAGAAGCGAGGCGGGCCGGAACGGAGACCCCGAAGCGGTTGCCCGGTGGCATGAGGTGCAGGCCATCTGGAACGAGCTCGCCGAACTGCTTCCGCCACAGCAGCGAGCGGCGTTCGTGCTGCGCGAAATCGAGGAGGCCCCCACACGGGAGGTTGCGTCCATCCTCGG
>JAUWTE010000234.1 GCA_030609765.1 Acidobacteriota bacterium | reverse complement strand
GCGCTTGTTGTCTTCCACACGCCCCCGCCGGTGGCGCCGAAGTAATAAACCAGCGGATCTCCCGGCACACCCACCGCAGCCGTCGAGCGCCCGCCTCGGCTCGGGCCAATGGAGCGGTACTTCATCGCCCCGAACAGCTCGGGCGCGAAAACGACGTTGGCGTCGTCCTCTTTTTCAGCGTCCTGCACCGGGCCAACAGCGACGGCGGGTACGGCCAATGCCACGGCCAGCAGACCGAGGGCGAGGATCCACAGCGATCTCGAAAGCGGCGAACGACTGATCATCATCTATTCTCCTGGGTGATCCGGCGCGAACCTGGCCGGCAGGTCCTGGGACTCCTGGGGCGGACGATGCTCCTACCTCTGCTCAACTTCCCTGCACAGGCTTATAACGACGACAAGACAAGATTGCCACCCCGCGAGCTCCATGACGAGCTGGAGAGCCGCGTCGCGGGGTCGGCAGCTGCCCCCTGACACACTGGTCATCCGCTGCGTCTGGCACTACCATTCCGGACACGATCGTCTTCGTTCTTCCCAATCCGGGGACCCGTCGCCACCAAGAGTTCTATGGACCACAGGAGGCTCTCGATGCATGCTGCCCGCCGCTCCTCGTTTTTTGTCGCTGCCATGGTGTTCACCTTGCTCGCCGGATTGACCATCGCTTGCGGCCCGGCAGGAGACGCGGTCGAGCCCGCGGATCTTGTCTTGACGGGGGGCAAGGTCGTGACCGTCGACGACAACGTGCCCGAAGGCGAGGCAATCGCGATCACCGGCTACACGATCACCGCAGTCGGTAGCAGTCGAGAGATCAGCGCCTATATCGGCGACGACACCGAGGTCATCGACCTCGAGGGCAGGCTTGTGATCCCAGGCTTTATCGAGGGCCACGGTCATTTCACCGGCCTGGGTCGCGCCAAGATGATTCTCGACCTCACCAAGGTGACCGACTGGGACGAGATCGTAGGGATGGTCGAGGAAGCGGCACTGGAGGCCGAGCCAGGTGAGTGGATCCTGGGTCGCGGCTGGCACCAAGAAAAGTGGTCGGAAGTTCCGCGCCCGAACGTCGATGGCGTGCCTCTGCACCATGGCCTCACGGAGGTGTCACCTGAGAACCCCGTCAACCTCACGCACGCCAGCGGCCACGCCTCCTTCGCCAACGCGCTGGCCAGGGAGATGGCGGGGATCGACCGCAACACTGCGAACCCTGACGGCGGCACCATCGTCAAGGACGCAAGCGGCGACCCGACGGGCCTCTTGCGGGAGACGGCCCAGCGCCTTGTAGGCAGGGCCATTGCCAGTGCGGGAGAGGGGCGCACCGACGCTGACCTCGACGCCGAGTTTCGCGAGATCGTGCGCCTCGCCGGAGAGGAAGCGCTCTCCAAGGGAGTAACGAGCTTCCACGACGCCGGTTCGAACTTCGCCACGATCGACCGCTTCCGGAACATGGCGGCGGCAGGCGAGCTGCCGATCCGCCTCTACGTCATGGTGCGACGCGAGTCGAACGAAACCATGGCCGAGAGGCTGGCCGAGTACCGCATCATCCCCGAGGGCAACGACTTTCTAGCCGTGCGCTCCATCAAGCGGCAGATCGACGGCGCCCTCGGTCCCCACGGAGCATGGCTGCTGGAGCCCTATCTGGACTTGCCTGATAGCACCGGGCTGGTGCTCGAGCCAGTGGACGACATCAAGGGCACCTGTGAGATCGCCATCGAGCAGGGCTTCCAGGTCGCCACCCACGCCATCGGCGATCGTGCCAATCACGAGACCCTGGATATCTACGAGGAGATCTTCGCGGCGCATCCCGACAAGACCGATCTGCGCTGGCGCGTTGAGCACTCTCAGCACCTCGCCATTGAGGACCTGCCACGGTTTGCAGAGCTCGATGTCATCGCCGCCATGCAGGGTGTGCACTGTACCTCTGACGGACCCTGGGTGCTGAAGCGGCTCGGAGAGGAGCGGGCCGAGTCCGGTGCATACATGTGGCGAGCCCTGATCGATTCTGGGGCGGTGGTCACCAACGGCACCGACGTGCCCGTGGAGGACATTGATCCTATCGCCAGCTATTACGCTTCGGTGGCGCGAGTCTGCTTCGATGGCACGGTCTTCTACCCTGGGCAAGCGATGACCCGCGAGGAGGCGTTGGCCTCTTATACGATCAACAACGCCTATGCTTCCTTCGAGGAAGACCTGAAGGGCTCACTCACACCCGGGAAGCTCGCCGACATCGTGGTCCTGTCGCAGGACATCCTGACGGTCCCCGACGAGGAGATCACGAATACCCGCGTCGACTACACGATCATCGGCGGAGAGGTGCGCTATAAGCGCTAGCGGCAGAAGCGTGCGGTGGAATGCAGGTTAACGGCCGATCTGGTCGAAGGTCTGGTTGAGAATCGGGTACCGCTGCCAGTCGCCGTAGTCAAAATGCCACCACTCGAAGGGGTAAACTTCGAAGCCTTCTCGCTCCATGGCCTCACGGAGTAGCTCGCGCAGCCAGCGCTGGCGCGAGGTACCACCAGGGTATTCGGCATAGGAGCGCTCGGTGAACTCGTCATAGCCGCCGACCATGGCGACGGGCTCGCCCGTCTGTAGGTCGTAGAGGGTCAGGTCGACAGCGCAACCGCGATTGTGGCGGGAGCCCTGCTCGGGATCTGCAACAAAGAGCTTCTGTTCCTCGGGGGTGGCATCCCAGAACATCTTGGTCACGTACCACGGTCGATAGGCATCGTGGATCAACAGCCCGTATCCACGCTCCCGTAGCGCGCCGCTCACCCGCGCGAGAGCCTCGGCGGCGGGACGCTGCATGAATGCACGAGGCTCGTCGTAGAAGACCGCTCCCATGAAGTTGTTGGTGCTGGCGTAGCGGATATCGAGCTGGATGGTCGAGTCGAGCTCCGCGATCTCGATCAGGTCGGGTTCCAGAAGGTCGCCGGACTCAGTAGGAGGTATCGCTGCGAGCGCCTCAGGGCGCAGCTCCTCCACCGAGCGCACAGGCTCGATCTGAAAGGTCACTCCCTCGGCCGTACCCACGGAACGGCGCGGGAAGAAGACCCCACCGACACGAGCTCCCGCGGCTCGGCCGTCCGGGCCACGCACAAACTCGACCTCCTCGCCCGCGTACAAGCCGGAGTCGGGGAGGCGATAGACATCGGAGGTGATCTCGTCGAGCGGAGACAGGAAGAACCACTCGATCAGCACCTCGAGGCGGCCGCCGCGCTCCAGTACGAAGAGGGTGTTGTGGTCCCATCCATACTCTCCGATAAAGCCGCGCCAGTGGTCGGGCAGCGCCGCTGGAAGGAGATGAGGCGCGTCGTGGCGCCCGGCGATCTCATCAGCGAGTCCCTCGAACATCGGTGGCGTGCGCTGGGGAGAAGGAATGGGGCTGCCTTCCCGGTTCGCCAGCATCGCGCGCAGGGCCGCATCGGCGATGCCGGCGGTCACCTCGTTGGCGACGTCCTTCGAGGTCACGACCACGGCGCCGATCTTTTCCTCGGGCAGGGCCGCGAGCTCTGTCGCGAATCCGTAGATCGCTCCGTTGTGCCCAACACGCCGGTGTCCCTCGAGACGCGAGAGGATGAAGCCAATCCCCATCGCGGCCCCGTCCGCGGGATCGCCGAATTGAGGCGTCCACATCTCCTGCAGGGTCTCAGGTTCGAGTATCCGCCCGTTGACGCCCATTCCCCCGGCGAACAACGCACTGATGAAGGCACCGAGGTCCGTCACGGTCGAGTACATGCTGCCGGCGGGCGCCATGCCCAGCTCGAAGGTAGGCGCAGCAAACTCGCGACCGTCGATCGTCCACATGATTCCCTGGGCGAGCCGAGCCTCGACCTCTGCGCTGGGCTCGAACGAGCTCGAGCTCATCCCCAGCGGATCGAGAACGTCTCGTTGCAGGACGGTTGCGAACTGCTCGCGCTGCAGGTTCTCGAGCACATAGCCGACGACGGCGATGCCGGCGTTCGAGTACTTGATGCGCGACTCAGGCGCATAGACCAGAGCAGTGTCGTTGAGACTGGCGACCGTTGCTACCAGGCTCGGCTCGGTCGGGTCGAAGTAGTGGCCGACCGGCGGTTCGCGCACCAGACCGGACCTATGCGACATGAGCTGCCGGAGAGTGATCGGAGTTCCGGAGGAGTTGCTCGGGGTAAATTCGGGCAAGTATTCGGCAACTGGGGCGTCGAGATCGAGCGTTCCCGCCTCGACACGCTGCATGATGGCGATGTCGGTAAAGAGCTTGGAGACCGAGCCGACCCGGTAGACGGTGTCGGCCGTGGCCGCGACCCCGCCGGCGGGATCCGCGAGCCCGAAGCCTTCGGCCCACACGATTCGCTGGTCGTCGACCAGGGCGATGGAAAGAGCCGGCAGCCCCTTCTGTTGCATCTCGTCGCCGATGTGGACACGCAGAATCTCGGCCACGTCTTGGTATGCAGGATCGACGAAGGCCTCGGTCGCACTCGTTGGCGAGTCCGTGGCGGAGCTGCAGCCCGACTGCAGAAGGACCGCGGGTAGTATCGCTAGGAAGATGAGCAGGCTAACTGCTCGGGGGATGCGTGCTGATGCTGCCATCGTTGAGACCTTTCGTTTCGAGTGCCTGCGGGCGTGGTGGTCGCTCACTAATGCTGGGCGCTCACTAACTTAGTGATCTCGAGGACGCGCCCACAAGGCCGGTCGGCCCGTGATTTTCTCCTGCATCCGCTCTTGTGCCGGCAACACCGATGTGTTCATAATTCACCATATGGTGAGTTTTCACCATATCGACTCGCCGAAATGCTTGCCCACGTCGTCCAAGGTACAAGACTCGATCAAATCAACCGATGACAGGGACCCGGAAATGAGCACACCACCTCACGCGGAGCTCAGCCGTCGCGAGCGCCAGATCATGGACGTGCTGCACCGCCGCAGCCGCGCCACGGTGGCAGAGATCCAGAGCGAGATGCCGGACGAAGCCAGCTACTCGGCGATCCGTTCGGCCCTGCGCCTGTTGCGCGAGAAAGAAATCGTCACGTTCGAGCACGACGGTAAGCGCTACGTCTACCTGCCGGCCGTTTCGAAGGTCGAGGCACGCGACTCGGCCCTCCGCTACCTCATGAGGACGTTCTTCGAGGGCTCACGGGCCGGTGCGGTGAGCGCCATCCTGCAGATGTCAGAGTCCGATCTGTCGGACGACGATCTCGAGCGCTTGTCTCGCATGATCAGGGAAGCCAAGCAGAGGAGGAGTCGATGAGTGTCGGCGCCGACCTCATGCAGTGGACCGGGGAGCCAGCAGCCTGGATCGGTCTGCTCGGAGAGGCAACCGCGAAGGGCACGCTGCTTCTGCTCGCAGCGCTCCTCGTTGTGCAGGTGCTGCGACGTGGTTCGGCCGCCTCCCGGCACCTGGTCTGGGCCTCCTGCCTCGGCCTGCTTCTGCTGCTACCCCTCCTCGCCCAGATCGCGCCTGCGATTCCAGCCCCCGTGATACCTCACTCATGGAGCGCTGCCTGGGATGGCGCCATCGACGCGACAGGCTCCGGGCTCGCTGATTTGCTTGGCGTGCCTGACGGTCCGATCCACACGACGATCACGGCGTCGGCAGCAAATTCTGCGGGCCATATCGACGCAGGCACGGCCGTGGGCACTTCAGTACATCTCCTCTCCCCTGCCCTC
>JAUWTE010000190.1 GCA_030609765.1 Acidobacteriota bacterium | reverse complement strand
GCGAGCCGCGCAAGCCGCGTCTCACAGGACGCCGCGCGCTCCCAAGGGCATCATCGGCGAATCGGCTGTCATGCAGGACATCTTTGCCGCCATAGCCAAGGCCGCGTCCACCTCGGCGACGGTCCTCCTGTCGGGCGAGAGCGGCACGGGGAAGGAGCTCGTCGCCAGGGCGATCCATTACAGCGGCCCCAGGGCTTCCTCGGCGTTCGTGCCGGTTGCCTGCGGCGCCATCCCTGAAGACCTGCTGGCGAGTGAGCTCTTCGGGCACGTCAAAGGATCGTTCACCGGGGCAACCGACACCAGGGCCGGCTTCTTCCAGATTGCCGAGGGGGGGACTCTCTTCCTCGACGAGATTAGCGAGACCAGCCTGTCGATGCAGGTCAAGCTGCTCCGTGTTCTGGAGGACATGCAGGTCTGGATGATCGGTGCTTCCAAGCCCGTTCAGGTGGACGTGAGAATCGTCGCGGCGACGAACAAGGTGCTTCACGATCAGGTGCAGAAAGGACTGTTCCGGGAGGATCTCTTCTACCGCCTGAACGTCATACCGATCGAGATTCCACCTCTGAGGAAGAGAGACGACGATATCCTGTTGCTTCTCAACTACTTCGCCGAGAAGTTCGCAGAGGAGCTGGCCAAGGCGCCCCCTGCTTTCTCGCCGGAAGCGCTCGAGGTTCTGAGCAACTACGGCTGGCCTGGAAACGTCAGGGAGCTGGGAAACGTCATCCAGCGGCTCATGCTGATGAGCGAGGAGGATGTCATCGAGGTCCCCGACCTGCCGCCGCTGATGCGCTTCTCCGCCCTCAGCGGCTCCGGACTCGACCGCAAGCTCGCCGACGTGGAGGCCGAGTACATCAGCAACGTGCTCGCCAGCGTCGAAGGCAACAAGACGCGCGCCGCGAAGATACTCGGCATCACCCGCAAGACGCTGCGCGAGAAGCTGAAGAAACAGTAGCTCACCGGCGGAGCGCCCGGCTGCCGGCCGATCCGGTCGGCGATTGCGGCGCCCGATTCCAGACCCCCGTGCCGGGTAGTTTCTACCCGCTGGTCAGACCCGGACCGGCAGTTTCTCCACCGATGAAGGTCGCGGGAAGGCGTACGGCCACGGCGGCATCACGCCACCGTCCCCACTAAGTCCTTTGTGTGCAAGGTCTTACGACGACCCTGCCATTGAGCAACAGGGCAAAGCGCCAGCGCTCGAGCGCCCCGGATCCTTTGGCACGGAGGTTGCTCTTATGTTCAGCAGGAATGGCTGGATCGGTGCCCGCCCCCCCACACGCCGGGCCAGCAAAGTTTACGAGAAACGCCCAGATCATCGGGCTCAACCAAGGAGGAAAGGCCACATGCCCAGAGCAGCCTCAGCAGTGAGGAAGAGAGAAAACCCCGAGGCGCAAGTCGTGTTGCGCGGCCTGTGCTCAACGTGCCGGCACGGTAGCTACTGCAGCCTCTGCCACGACGGCCCGTCCCGATACGTTCTGCAGTGCAACGAATTCGAAGTCGTCGAGTTCAAGTCCCGGCCCGTGCCGGTTCAGCCGCGGCAGGAGAGCGTCGAGCTGAGCCCTTACAAGGGACTCTGCATGAACTGTGACAACTGGGAGACCTGCCTCCGCGTCAGGCCTCCCGGCGGCATTTGGCACTGCGAGAACTACAGCTAGCCAGGGGAGAAAGCCCGACCATGAGAGCTGCCACAGCACCTGTGCGCGAGATTGCCCTAGTCGATACTCCAGAGATCCTCTCTTCCCCGGTAGGCCGGATCATCGAGGAGCATCACAACGATCGCAATGACCTGATCGCGATGCTGCTGGATATCCAAGACGCCATGGGTTTCCTGCCGCGCTTCGCCATGGAGCACGTTGCCACGAGCCTGGAGATTCCCATTACTGAAGTCTACGGAATCGCCACGTTCTTCAAGTATTTCCGCCTCAAGCCTCCTGGTGAGCATCAGTGCACCGTGTGCACCGGAACTGCCTGCCACGTGCGCGGCGCAGCCCGGGTGCTGCGCGAGTTCGAGCGTCACCTCGGCATTCGCAGCGGAGAGGTCACTGACGACCGCGAGTATGGCCTCGAGACGGTCAACTGTGTTGGCGCCTGTGCTCTCGGTCCCATCGTCCTGCTCGACGGCGACTACCAAGGCCAGGTTACAGCGTCAAAGGTTCCCACCCTGCTGCGCCGGCTGAAGAGGAGTGCCGAAAAGAAGCCTGTTGCGGCGAGATCCGAGGCTGCCGCATGAGCCCAGACAGTTCTCTATCGCTGCCAGGAGAAGACCGGAGGGGTCTCAGCGTGCTGATAGGGCGGAGTGACCCTGAGCGCCCCTGCATAACCATCTGTACCGGCACGGGCTGCGTCGCCGGGGGAGCCGGCGACGTGGTCGAGGCCTTCCGCAAAGTCCTCGCCGATCACGGTCTGAGCAGGAGGGTGGAGATCCGGCTCACCGGCTGTCACGGCTTCTGCGAGATGGGGCCGCTTGTCACGCTCCAGCCCTCCGAAACCTTCTACCCGAAGGTGCGACCCAAAGACGCGAAAAGGATCATCGAACAAACCGTTCTGAACAAGGAGCCCATCGAGGAGCTTCTCTACCGTGACCCCTCGACGCACGAGCCGATCGAACACGAAGGTGACATCCCCTTCTATAGCCACCAGCATCGAATCGTTCTGGCGGAGAACGGCCGAATCGACCCCACCAACCTGAACGATTTTCTCGACATCGGCGGCTACCTCGCCCTGCAGAATGTTCTGGCAACGATGAGCCCGGCAGATGTTATCGACGATGTCAGCCGCTCCGGCCTCAGGGGTCGGGGAGGTGCCGGCTTCCCGGCCGGCCCCAAATGGAAGATCGCTAGCGAGCAACCCGCAGCCTGCAAGTATGTCGTGTGCAACGGGGACGAGGGCGACCCCGGCGCGTATATGGATCGAAGCGTTCTGGAAGGCAACCCTCATCGCGTCCTAGAGGGGATGTGCATCGGCGCCTACGCTATCGGCGCTCAGCAGGGCTTCATTTACGTACGGCACGAGTATCCCCTGGCTGTCGGGAGAATCAGCAGAGCCGTCCAGGACGCACGCCGGGCCGGGATGCTGGGCGAGCGGATCCTGGGCACCGACTTCAGCTTCGACCTGAAGGTGGTGCGCGGGGCGGGGGCCTTCGTATGTGGCGAGGAGACCGCCTTGATCGCGTCCATCGAAGGACGCAAGGGTGAGCCTCGCCAGCGTCCGCCCTACCCAGCGGTTTCCGGCTACATGGGCAGCCCCACGGTGATCAACAACGTCGAAACCTGGGCCAACATTCCTCACATCATCAACAACGGTCCCGACTGGTACGCATCTATCGGCTCCGAGCACAGCAAGGGCACCAAGATCTTCTCGCTGGTGGGGAAGGTGAACTGCACCGGCCTGGTGGAGGTGCCCATGGGAACGAGCATCCGCTCGATTGTCTACGACATTGGCGGGGGGATCCCTGATCAAAAGGCGCTGAAAGCGGTGCAGACGGGTGGGCCAGCAGGAGGCTGCCTGCCGGCCGACCAGATCGACCTGCCCATTGATTTCGAGGCGCTCAGGGAAGCCGGGACAATCATGGGCTCCGGTGGCCTGATCGTAATGGATGAGTCGACCTGCATGGTGGACGTCGCCCGCTACTTCACCGGCTTCCTCGAAGAGGAGTCTTGCGGCAAGTGCTATCCCTGCCGCAAGGGCACGCAACGGATGCGAGAGCTTCTAGAGGACATCTGCGAAGGACGCGGCACCATGGAGCATCTGAGCTTGCTCGATGAGCTCGGCGCCACGGTGAACACGACGAGCATGTGTGGCCTTGGCCAGAATGCCGCCACACCGGTCCTGTCTACCATCCGCTACTTCCGCGACGAGTACATCGCCCATATCCGAGATCATTGCTGCCCCGCGGGCGTGTGCACGGAGCTGATCCGCTTCGAGATCATGGCCGATCTGTGCGACGGCTGTGGTGCATGCGCGAAAGTCTGCCCCGCGGAGGCGATCTTCGGTGAGAAGAACGAGCTGCACACCATCGACCCGAACTTGTGCATCAAGTGTGGCACTTGCAAGGACGTATGCACCAAGGATGCCGTCCTGGTGCTGTCCGGAGGTGGCCATGAGCACTGAGAGCGTCACCCTGACGATCGACGGGAGCAGGATGGAGGTCGAAATAGGAACCAGCCTACTCGAGGCGGCGCGGATGGCGGGAATCGAGATCCCCACGCTCTGCCACATGGAGGGCTTGAGCAGCTACGGTGCCTGCCGCCTGTGCGCCGTCGAGATCGGGCCACCCGATAAGGCAAAGGTCGTTTCGTCGTGTACCTATCCTTGCGAGGAGGGTCTGCAAGTCCGCACCCATACCCCCCGCATAGTCAACGCGCGCAAGCTACTACTCGAGCTGATGGTTAGCTCGACCCCGAGCTCCAAGACCATTCAGGACTTGGCTGCGGCGCATGGGGTTACGCAGCAGCGGTTCAGGCCGGAGAACGAGGATTGCATTCTCTGCGGCCTGTGCGTGCGGATGTGCAAGGAGCAGATGATGGCCGGGGCCATCGACTTCGCAGGTCGAGGCCCGGATCGTCGCATCACCACGCCGTTCGAGGAAGACTCCGAGCAGTGCCGGCACTGCGGTGGCTGCATGTACGTATGTCCTGTCTGCATGCTCCGCTGTGCCGGACCAGCCGCTGACAGCACCCTCTGCGGTGGTTGTCTGATCGCATGCCAAATGCCGGTTAACACGGCCAAAATCGCGTAGTTCAGGAGGAATCGAAATGTCGTTCACCAAGATCAATGCCAGCGCGGCAACGCTTTCGAAGAACCGTACGGAAGACAGCATCTCCCATATATCCGGCATGTGTGCCACATGCGTGGATGGCTGCATCGGAATGTGTGAGATCGGAAAGTCCGCGTACCGCGGGGCCGAGATGATCTACCCGCAACCCTTTGGCATCATCACGACCGCCTCCGAGAAGGACTACCCGGTCGACTACAGCCATCTGACGATTCTGGGGACGGCAATCGGCGCCCACGGTATCGAGGAAGACAGCGACAAGGCCATTTTCCCCAACGTCAATCTCGAGCGCCCGATCGGCCGCGAGAGGGAGATCACGGCTTCCCTTCCGTTCGTTATCGCCGCCATGGGCTCGACGAAGGTGGCGAGCATCAACTGGGACGGTCTCGCTACGGGCGCTGCCCTCTCCGGAGTGCCGATGGCCATCGGTGAGAACGTCGTCGGCATGGATATGCAGGCCGAAATCCGCAAGGGCCGCGTTCTGAAGTCGCCGGAGCTCTAACGTAGGATCCGAACCTACACCGACTGGCAGATCGACGGCCGCGGCCAGATCATCCTGCAGACGAATGTCGAGGACACCCGCCTGGGCGTGGCCGAGTTCGCCATCGAACACCTCGGTGTCGAGGCGATCGAGCTGAAGTGGGGCCAGGGTGCCAAGAACATCGGGGGTGAGGTCATGATTACCGACCTCGCCAAGGCCCAGGAGCTCTACCGGCGCGGCTATGTCGTCCTTCCGAATCCTCTGGATCCCGAGGTTATCGAGGCATTCGAGGCGGGCAGCTTCCACGAATTCGAGCGCCACAGCCGCGTCGGGATGATCAGCGAAGAGTCGTTCCTCGCCAGAGTCGAGCAGCTGCGCAGCGCCGGTGCCAAGTACATCACCCTGAAGACGGGCGCTTTCCGCCCCGCTGACCTGGCCCGGGCCATCAAGGTGGCATCGCTGGCCGAGCTCGAATTGTTGACGGTGGACGGCGCCGGCGGCGGCACCGGCATGAGCCCCTGGCGAATGATGAACGAGTGGGGCGTGCCGGCTCTGGAGCTGCACAGCTTGCTCTGGCAGATGGCCGACTCGCTGGCGTCTCGAGACGAGTACGTGCCCGACCTGGCTCTGGCCGCAGGCTTCACCATGGAAGATCAGATCTTCAAAGGGCTGGCCTTGGGCGCACCCTACGTGAAGCTCATCGCCATGGCCCGCGCGCCCCTGGCGGCGGCGATGGTCGGCAAGACCCTGGGCAAGCACATCGATGAGGGGTCGCTGCCGGTCTTCGTCGATCGATTCGGCAAATCGACCGAGGAGCTCTTCGTGACCGCGCCCGAGGTGAAGCGACTGGTTGGAGCCGATCGCTTCAAGGATGTGCCCACGGGTGCGCTGGGGGTCTACAGCTACTTTTCGAGGCTGGCGCAAGGAATGAAGCAACTCATGGCTGGCGCCCGCAAGTTCGATCTTTCTCTCATCGACCGCGCCGATGTCGCGTGCCTGACGCAGGAGGCCACTCGTGTCACTGGTCTCGAGTACATCACGCACGTGGACGCCGTTGAGGTCGAAGCCATCCTCGATGGTCGCAGGGCCGAGGTCAGGCTCGAGTCTGTAAGCAAGTAGCGAAGGGAAGCCTCAATTGAGGGAAGCCTCGACTGGGGGAGGTCTACAGATGCAGTGAGTCAGAGTCGGGGCCGTCCGAGCACCCTTCG
>JAUWTE010000481.1 GCA_030609765.1 Acidobacteriota bacterium | reverse complement strand
GCGGCATCGGGCGTAGCAAGTACCCCCCTTCCCTGTTCCAAATCGGTTCACTATCCTTGAGCGAGCAGTATTCATGGGTGGCTTATCGTGGACGTTCGCCCGGGGCAGCGAAGGTTGTTGGGCTGATTGGGGGAGGCGGGCGCCATACAAATCATGGGGGATTACCCAATGCGAAATGCTGGGGCTATTCAGGTCTCGAAGGCTAGCCGCGTGTCCGTCGGTCGCGTCGCGATCGCTTTTCTGCTGAGTGCAGTTCTGGCGAGTCCGTCGATTGCTCCCGCTCTAGGCCAGAACCAGGGCCCGAAGCGAACTGAGGAGATGGTCAAGCGGGCGGAACGCGTCGTCAAGAGCACCGGCGAGGCGGAGGCACAGCTTCGCAAGACCCTCGACATCTACAACGGCATCATGCAGGGGCGCGCAAGTGACCTCCGCAAGGAGTTCGAGAACCTGCAGAAAGAAATCAGCAACACGCAGAAGAAGCGTGAGGATGTGCGGAAGAAGTTCGATGAGATGGGCCAAGAAGCGGACAGGGTCTTCGCCTCGTGGCACCAGGAGATCGAGGAAATTGCCAGCCCGCAGGTCAGGGACCTGAGCCGCACCCGGATGATGGAGACGCGCGCGATGTACAGCGGCATCCTCATGGCATCGAATGAGGCCGGGGGCCAGGTTGACGCGCTGTTCGCGACGCTCAGCGATCACGTCCTGTTTCTTGGATATGACCTCAACGCCGCGGGCATCACCAGCCTGAGTGAAGAGGCTGCGAAGCTCAATGAGCAAGCCACCAGGCTCCTCGCGGAGATCGACGGGACGGTCGCTAGGCTGAACGAGTACATTCAGGCGACCAAGGCCCAGTAGCCGGGATCTTTGGTGATTTCGAGCAAAGACCCGATATTCCATGGTGCGAGGGCCGTCCGAGCTGGGCGGCCCTCTTCGTTTTTTCTCGAGCCGAGGTTCAGGAGTCTCGCCATGAACAACGGGGAATCGAAACGCGTGCAGCTAACAGGCCACCTGGTGGCAACGTTTCTGACATTGACCCTGATCGGGTCGATGGGCGGTGCCGCCACGGCTGTCGAGCAGCCTGCAACCCCTGTATCCGTACTGTCCGCATCCCAGAACGCCCCAGCCGGTGCGAGTGAAATCCGCTTCGACGTATCTCTCATCCAGGATTTCGTGCGGGTCGGGTTCTTCGGCAAAGAGGGCAGGTTTCACTTCAAGGAGTACTCGGCCTGCAACTACGAGTTCCTGCAGAATCCGAAGGTGGAGATCCAAGACGGCCTGCTGGTGATTTCGGCGGAGTACTGGCGCCGCGTCGCAACCCCGGCTGGTTCCCGGTGTATCGGCAGCCCCGGCATGAGCGCCACGGCCGTCATGCACGCACGCCCGTATGGTTCCGGCCGCACCCTGGGGCTCGAGATCACCCAGATCACGACCAAAGAGATGCCGGAGCTGACACAGTTCATGCTCTCAGCGGCGGGGGTAACCGTTCCGACCCGCGAGGAGTTCGACCTGATGTCGATTCTCAACACGGGACTCCATGGCAGGCGCCCCTTCGGCATTCTGTCGCTCGACATTCACGAGGTCAGGGTCGAGTCGAGCTCGCTCGTGCTGACGGCCAGCATGCAACTCGGAGTCTGGTAGCCCGGAGGAGCCGTTGTATGAGCGCCCCTGGCCGAGAACAGCGTGAAATGAGCACCAGTAGCCCGGCATCATGAAGATCAACATGACCAGGTCTGACAAGCGGGGGATGGGGTGCCTCATCCTCTTCGCCACGCCTTTCGCCGGGGGTGGCTTGTTCGTCGGCTACCTGGCGCTCTCGATGGTCCTGGGCTGGGTCGAGGTGCTGAGCTGGCAGGAAGTGCCGGCGAGGATCCACTCGGCCGAGCTCATAGAAAACGTAGGTGACGACAGTGTCACCTACAGAGTCGAGGCCCACTACGAGTATCGGTTCCTCGGTGATACCTACCAGGGTTACCGCGTTTCGCTCAGCGAGAGTGCCGACAACGTCGGCTCCTTCCACGAAGATGTCTATGGGGAGTTGGCGCACTACCAGGAGTCGGAGCAGACCTTCCGCTGCTTCGTCAATCCCGATGAGCCTTCCGAGGCGATCCTCTACCGCAATCTGCGCTGGGGCCTGCTAGGGCTCATGCTCGTCTTCGCCCTGGTCTTCGGCGGGGTCGGTTTCGGCCTCATCATCGGGGCTTTCATCGGCCAGCGCATCGTCACGAAGGAGGAGCGCCTCAAGGCCGCACATCCGGACGAGCCCTGGTTGTGGGACCACAACTGGGTCGGTGGCCGCATCCGCGGAGGGTCGAAAGCGAAGGCCATCGGCATCACGATCTTCGCAACCATCTGGAACCTCATATCGTTGCCGCCGGCGTTCCTCATCTGGGACGAGTACGCCAAGGGCAACACGCTCGTACTGCTCGTGTTGCTGTTCCCCATCGTCGGAATTTTCATGGCGATCGGAGCCGTGCGCCTGTGGATGCAGTACTTCAAGTTCAACCAGTCAGTATTCGAGATGACGCGGTTCCCGGGCATCCTGGGCGGCTTGCTCCAGGGACATATCCTCACCGGCATGAAAGAAACCCCTGAAAGGGGGGTCCGCCTGACGCTGAGCTGCGTGCGCATGGAAACGAGCGGGAGCGGCAAGAACAAATCGACCACCGAGCGCGTGCTCTGGCAGGAAACGGACCTCGTCGATCGCGCCCAACTCGCCTATACGCCCAACGGGTGGCGGATCCCCGTGGAGATGGGTATCTCGTACGATGCCGGCCCGCCGAGCAGCACCGATGATGACGACGACTCGGTGTTCTGGCGCTTGGAGGCAGAGGCCGCGGTCAGCGGCGTGGATTTCGATACCGATTTCAGGGTGCCGGTCTTCCGCACTCCCGACAGCGACCCGGAGTTCGAGTGGGAACCGAGGGAGGCCTCGATCTACACATCCGCGGCGGCACTCGAGGAGGAGCTCCGCGCGGCGGGCATACATCTCGAGCCTTCGTCGTCGGGCGGCCGGCGCATCGTCTTCGCGCGGGCTCGCAACAAGGGAGCTGCATCAGGGTTGACCTTGTTCCTCGCCCTCTGGACCGGCGCCATCTGGCTGATGATCCGTTTCGGCGCGCCGATCTTGTTTCCGATCTTCTTTGGGCTCTTCGAGGCCCTCCTGTTCTTCGCAGCCCTCGACATGTGGCT
>JAUWTE010000393.1 GCA_030609765.1 Acidobacteriota bacterium | reverse complement strand
GGCCTGGGCCGTGGAGTGGGCGGTCCGACAAGACAACCCGCATCTGCACAACAACATCCTGCAGATCGCAGCCGAGCGCGGCCTGCTCGGTCTGACGATGTGGTTGTGGATGGTGGCAGCCTTCTTCGTGGGGGCCTGGCGCGTCCTGCGTTATAGCGGTCCGCACGGTGAGGGAGGCCCCGAGGCCAGAGCAGCCCTGGCCGCTCTCGCGGGTTTTCTCGTCATGGGGATGTTCGAGTACAACTTCAGCGACTCAGAAGTCCTGATGGCGCTGCTCTTCATCCTCACGCTGCCGATCGCCGCGAGCGCGGGCCTGGCGAACAAGAACGGTGGCTGAGAGGTCTATTCGCCCGCCAGACCGAGCTCCTCGGCGATACCCTGCAGGGCGGCCAACACGTGATCGACGTGCTCGTCCATCGGCATCTCGATCTCCGCGGCCGCTGCGTTCAGATGGTCCCGATCGACGGCCCTACAGAAGGCTTTGTCCTTGAACTTCTTGGTGACTGAGCGTCGCGGTACTTCGAGGATGTTCTTGCTGGGTCGGATGAGGGCAACGGCAACGATGAATCCCGTGAGCTCATCGACGGCGTACAGGGCCTTGGCCATTTGACTCGGGCGAGGTACCCCGGTGTGATCGGCGTGGCCGAGAACGGCGTCGATGACCTCGTCCGGATAGTCGAGTCCGCGCAAGATCTCGACTCCAGCGAACGGGTGCTCCTCGAGAGAGGGATGTTCCTCGTAGTCGAAATCATGAATCAGACCTGTGACGGCCCAGAGCTCCTCGTCCCCCCCGAAGTGACGAGCATAGTGGCGCATGGCCGCCTCGACGCACAGCCCATGCTTGATGAGATTGGGGTTCTTGGTGTGCTCGGTGAGTAGCTGATACGCGTCGGCGCGGGAAGGCATCATGGCGGTCCATACATGGATGAAATGATAGTTGAAAAGACCGGGGGGGCTCCTGGGAGCCCCCCCGGCCGGAACGCCGCTTGTGCTACTAAACGACGGGTGGACCTGACCTCTATTGTCCTATAGGTCGGCCCAGAACCCCGGCTGGATTCTCGAGGTTGATGACTATGGAGCCATCTCTGGAGAGAAGCGCAACGCCGTCCAGGGTTGCCTGAACATTGCCATCGGCCTCGAGTTGACGCAGATCCGCAGGCGCCATTTCCCGGAGCTTGCCGCGAACGACGATGTCCTGTCCCTGCAGCCGGTCGAGAGCCCAATACCACTCATGCAGGAGGCGCGAATTGTAGTAGACCCGAGCGCGACGACCCTCAGCATCATCCACGAAAAAGTAGGGCTGAAGCTGTTCGAAGGCCCTGCCGACGAGGCGCACGTCATACAGATCTATCCCCGAGGGTTGTCCCCGCAAGCGATTGGCCGTCTGAATGTAGGTCGTGTCGTCGCTCAGAGTCTCCAAGGTCACGGGCTCGCCGATCCCGTGATCGCCGACACCGAAACGCATCTCGGCAGGATCGACGTAGGGCACGGCGACCTCGTTGCCATTGGAGTAGATCCTCATACGATCGAGCTCGTCGATCTCGTCCTTGGTGTAGTACTCCTCGTCATCGCGGGTGAGAACCGCCTGCAATGGAACCCAGCCGAGCGTGCTTTCACTGAGAGCATGCACCTGCAGGCTCACCTGCTGCCCAACAGAGAACTCGAGAAGGTCCATATTCTCACCGGCGATGAGAATCTCATCGTTCGGTGCCGGGGCTTTTTCCATGAAGATGAGCTGGAATTCCTCGGTAGCTTCCTCGGCAATCTCAACCTCGGCCACCTCCACCCCTTCTTCTACCTCGACAACGGCCTCGACGGGCTCCGTGGGTGTCTCTGGAATGGTGGGTGTCGCGACAACACCGGCAGATCGCAGAAGGATCGAGTCAGAGTCGATATGCTCAATCGTGAGGTCTGTCAGCACCACTTCCATGCTGGCCGGGGGAGATCCAAGGGCGCGGAGCATGAAGGGTCGCGGGTGGCTGGGATTGGCCAGGTAGTCGGCCATCGTCATCTCTTGCGGCGTCTTCAGGTAGTAGTTCTGCCAGTACGGGATCGCAGCTACGTAGTACCCGAATGCCAGTGCAAGGATGAGCAGCACCCAGTTCAGCGGGTCCTTCACCGTATCCTTGAGTGCCATCTTTGGGCTCCTTCTTACGCTCAGTCTACGAGCTCAGTGTGTGGGTGAGATTCATCGCCGCGAGGCGGGCGAATTATATCCACTGCGGGTGAATCATGTCGAGCAAGGCGTTCCCCATATACTGCCGTCTCTGGCTCCTTTTGTCAGGTCGCTGCGCCGAATTGCTCGAGCTGCTCTCTGCGCCCGATGAGGATCAATCGATCCCCAACGGTGATGACAGCGTCGGGTGACGGATTGAATGAGACCTGGCCGTCGGGTGACTGGAAGGCCAAGACCATAACTCCGAACCTTCTCCTCAAGTGAGCTTCCTGGAGAGTGGCACCCGCGAGGATGGAGCCTTCGAGCACCTCGACGTTGGCGACCTCGAGCTCCAGGTCTCGTCTACCCGTCAGGATATCAATGAACTCCACTATCGAGGGCTGCAGCACCGAGTAGGCCATGCGCATCCCGCCGATGATGTTCGGCGAAACGACACGATCCGCCCCGGCCGCTCGCAGACGTTTCTCGCAATTATCGCTGATACCTCGCGTCAGCACGAACACGCTGGGGTAGCTTTGCTTTGCCAGCAAGGTCACATAGACACTGTCGGCCTCGCTGGGCAGGGCCAGGATCAAGGACTTGGCCCGGGCAATGCCGGCCGCCTCCAGCGTTGATTCCTCGGTGGCATCACCAAAGATGGCGAGGCTTCCGTCTTCCTCCAAACGTGCCTCGACCGCCTCCGAGTTATCGACGACCACGAAGGGCTCGCCGGCACGCGCCAGCTCGAGACAGGTGACCCTGCCGACCCGGCCGTAGCCACAGACGATGATGTGATTGCTGAGCTTGCCGATATCCTTCTGCATGCGTCGCTTCCCGAGAACTTGCCGGATCTCGCCCTCGATGATGAGCCGAGTCACCTGAGCGACGACCAAGCTTACGCTGGCGAGACCTAGAACGATGATTCCAATAGTAATGATTTCGCCGCCCGTAGACAGCGGCTGAACTTCCGCGAAGCCCACAGTGCTGAGCGTGATGACCACCATGTAGAGGCTGTCGAGAAAGGACCAACCCTCGACCCACATATAGGCAGTCACCCCGAATACAATGGTGGTGGCCACCATCAGGAGGGGGGTGACTATTCTTCGAGCCGGATGCACCGTCGCTCCTTGGCCCGCTAGCTCGTATCGGGCCCGTCGTGCAGGGTCGTGAACTCGAGGATCTCGTAGCAGCGCGTGCCACGGGGTGTCTGGACCTCAACCTCATCACCCGACTGGCGTCCCAAGAGAGCTCGGCCGATCGGCGAGGTCATTGAGATCTTACCCTCCTTGGGCGCGGAATCATCCGATGAGACCAACGTATAGGCAAGCTCTTCGCCGCTGTCCTGGTCGTACAGTTGAACGGTGGACCAGAAGCCTATGGCGTCGCGCGACACCATGGCCTCGTTGATGGCCATTAGCGACTTCTTCTTGCGGTAGAGCCCTCGGAGACGCGCCTGGACGAACTCTTTGCGTTGCTTCGCGTAGTCGTATTCGGCGTTCTCGCTAAGGTCCCCATGGGCGGCGGCCTCGGCGAGTTGACGCGGCAACTCGACCGTTAGCTCGCGCTCCAAGGGCTTGACCTCCGCAGCTAGCTTCTCGAGAAGTCTCTCACGAACTCCCATAGTGCTCTCAGTCTAGCAGGCCGTGGTGAAAGTGTGGTGGGTCTGGGAAGTGGGACTTACGGGCGCGGGCAAGGAGGGGCGACGACACGAGGCTGGTGCCATCGTGGTGGAGACACGACGACGCCATTCGCCCGTAACTCCCACTTCCCCGGAGGGTTACGCCGCACAGTCGTCTCGGCAGGCGTTCTTGCAAGCGCGATCGTCATGCCAGTTTCTTCCGAGAGCTGCTTTGAGTAGAACTCCATCTCGGTCATCGCCCGGATC
>JAUWTE010000496.1 GCA_030609765.1 Acidobacteriota bacterium | reverse complement strand
TTCGAAGGTGAACCTGATGGCGCCTTCCATCACGTAGGCGACTTGCTCGCTCTCGTGACTGTGCGCGGGGACGACCGCACCCTTCGCGAGCTCGACGATGACCGTCATGACTTTCTCGCCGGTAATCATGCGGCGAGTGATGGTCGGGGAGAGCTGCTCCAGAGTTACGTCTTGCCAGGCAATGTGTTGAACCAAACGATCCTCCTTCAGCCAATAGTGAATGCTCTCTTCTATCGATCCGGCGAGGAGAGCTCATGCCTCCTCGATTCGGCGGCTAGGTTTGGGACTCTCCGCTGCTCCCCCTGAGGGGCGACCTCCGATTCAGGAACACTACCGCGACCAGGGCCACGAGGTACCCCGCGGCGATCAGCCACAGTCTGAGGCCGCCCGACTGCTGGGCGTCGTACAAGTTTGTCTTGCCGGGCTCGGGCAAGGGGACTGGATCCCAGGGGATGCCGTAGCGCGAGGCTAGCCCGCGGATATTCAGGAGGTGGATGACCGGGACTCCTCGCGCCGCCATCTCAAACACCATGCCCCGCTGGTTTTTCGGTGGCAGGTCGATGTTCACGTTCAGCCCCGGCTCGAGCTCGAGAATCATGGGGCTTGTTCCCAGGTTGGCGTCGGATCCACCGATATTGATGAATGCGGCGGGGGTTCCGTACAGCTCCATCCGGGTCGCGACATTGCGCCTGAGATCGGGCTCCTGGATGAAGTGAATGCCACTCGTCTCGATCTGGGCGATCAGGCTCCACCTGGTTTCATCCTCGATCTCGCTGCCGACATCGTCACCTCCCCCCAGCGACATTGCCTCTCCCGCCACGGTGAAGCCGATCTCTCCCTGAAGGAACTGGTAGAGGTCGAGCAGGTGGAAGTCGACGTCGGTGGCGCCGTAGGAGGATGCCCCGAGCGAGAAGATGATCACCGGCCACAGACTCAGAGATTCCGCGGCGGACAGGGAAGCGATCATCAGCGCCGGAAATGATCCGGAGGCACCAATGGCGATTCTGTCGCCCGGCTCCACGCCGGCCTCCTGGAGCAGGTGCACGAGAAGGGCGGCCATGGCGGGCTGGGTCGTCGTCCGCTTGGCTTCCAGATGCCCGACGGTCGTGAAGAGCGGCGAGTATTGCGGCCCAATCAAACCCGTGCGGTTCGGATCGAGGCCCTCGTCGATCGGCGACGCGGTCGAAGTGGCCGTCGATGCCGCCATCGATGCCCGATGATCGCCAACCGCGGAGATCGCATCGTTCATGAGGTGGGCGGCCACCACCATCTCGGGCGTCTGCGTCAGCGAGGGCTCAGGCGCGCTCACTCGCACCAGGACGAACGCCACCAAGCTGACAACACCGGCCGCAATGATTGCTCTGTCGTACCTCTTCATCACCAGGGTCTCGATCCGTCCGTCGGCATCACGGCCAGAGCTCGTTGGCTGCCAGCGCCTCGAGGAATTTGGCGACTGGCCATACGTCGATGCCTTCCTCGGTACGGAGCAGTCTGTCGCCCGAGTAGACGAGGATCTTGCGGACGACCGTGTCGAGGTCAGCGATGGCCTTCAGGCCATTCAGCAGCGAAGGTGAGAATCGTCGGGTCGATTTTACCTCCAACGCCAACAACTCCTGCCCCCGCCGCAGGATGAAGTCCACCTCGGTTCGATTTGCCTGCAGTGGCGCCCAGTAGAAGATCTCGTCGTAGAGAGCCCGCTCCTCCGCGTAGGTCCTGAGGAGGGTGAAGATCCAGCCCTCGAGTAATGCTCCCCTTTCTTCCACAGTGACTGAACCGAGCTGCCTCTTGACAGCTCGTGCGAGACCGGGATCCACCCAATAGAGCTTCGGATGTTTACGTTCTCGAACCCGAAGCTGAGCCTCGTATGCGGGCAGACGGGTGGCCAGGAGGGTGTCCTCCAGCACATCGAGGTAACCGCTGACCGTGGTGCGGGCAACGCCGGCATCCCTGGCAATGGAGGACACGTTGATCGTCTGGCCGTGGCAAATCCCGGCCACAGGTAGAAAGCGCAGGAAACCCGGCAGATTCCGTACCAGTGCCTCGGCCCTGATCTCCTCACTCAGGTAGAGGTGAACGTAAGATTCCAGGGTGGCGCGGGGATCAGTGGATCGCCAAACCAGGGCGATACTGCCGAACTGCAACACTCTCTCCAGCTCGAAGTCATCCCCGAGCTCTTCGGGAACGAGCGGGAACATCGTGTTCCACAGAGCGCGGCCCGCCAGCAGATTGGTGCTCTCGGTCTTGAGCTTGCGCGCGCTCGAGCCCAAAAGGACGAAGCGCAGCCCCTTCTCCCCAATGAAGCGGTGCGCTTCGTTCAGGAGCGTCGGAATTCGTTGGACCTCGTCGACGATGACCTGGCTTCCATTGACAAGGGCCCGAAGCTGGCCGGAGAACAGGCTGGGATCAGCCAGCAGATCCTGATAGAGCGCCTCGTCGAGTAGGTCGAAGCGTTGCGCGTCGGGGAACGACTCCGCCGCCCACGTGCTCTTCCCCACGCCCCTCGGGCCGAAGAGAAAAAAGCTCTGGTCGGCGGGGTTCTTAAGCCTTGGATACAGCATCGTTTTGACGACCATTTCGTCATAATACTACGTAAAATGACGGCAATATATACAAAAGTATAGGGTAGTGGCTCTCCTGAGCCGGTGTTTCCGTGCGTGCCTTCTTCTGGTAGGACGGCCACCGTCGCAGATTCGCCAGTCGTGGCCATCCCATAGCTATGAAGCAGATTGCCCCTGTGCGCAACCGGGGTTGACATCAGGAGTCTGTAATACACACAATTATGGAGAGAATGTGTATGACGATTCAAGAGAGCATTGCGGGGCAGACCATGGGCAGAACGAACATCGTGCTGGATGATGAACTGGTGGCGCGTGCGAAGGAGATGACCGGAATCACGACCACCAAGGGAGTGGTTCACCATGCCCTCGCGGAGCTTGTGCGCCACAAGCGCCAGCGCGAGCTTCTCGCATTGCGCGGTCA